>JAIPDZ010000241.1 GCA_021737425.1 Deltaproteobacteria bacterium | reverse complement strand
ACGTCCGCTTCCCGGACCGTGTCCAGGGCGGCCATGCCGGTTTGGGCCGTGATGATCTCGTAGCCCTCTCCGGTGAGCAGGGCTTCAAGCACCACGAGATAGTTTTTTTCATCATCCACGATCAGGATTGTTTCCATGGGTGTTTGCTCCGTTACCGGGCCGGTCCGGCAGTATGGCCATGGGAGCCGCCGGCATGTCAGACTTCATTTGCGGATCGAGGCAATTGGATGGTCACAGTGGTCCCGGAAGCGTCTCCGGCGCGGTCGTCTTTTTCTCCGCTGTCGATCCATATCTCTCCGCTGTGACCTTCAATAATGTTTTTGACGATGGAAAGACCCAGACCGCTCCCTTTGTCTTTGGTACTGAAAAAAGGATCGAATATTTTGCTCCGGTTTTCAGCGGCGATGCCCGGGCCGGTATCCGTGAACCGGATGATATAGTGATCTCCCTGTTGGGTCACCTCCACGGTCAAGGTCCCGCCGTTTTCCATGGATTGTACGGCATTTACCAGGATGTTCAAAAAAGATCGATACAGGAGCTGGGGATCGGCCCTCAACGGCAGGGTTTGATGGTCTAGGTTGCTGGTAAGAGAGATATTCTTTTTTTCCGCCTCGGGCGTTAGGAAGAGAAGCCCTTTTTTCAGGATTTCATCCAAGCGGCAGGCCTGAAAATTGGGCCTTTGCGGCCTGGCAAAATCGAGAAATTCGGTGACAATATTGTTGAGCCGGCTCGATTCCTCGATGATCAATCCGGACAGTCGGGCCTGGGTCTCGTCCGCTTTGGGCATCCCGCGCAGGAGTTCCGCCGTGCTCCGGATGATCCCCAAGGGGTTTCTGATCTCGTGGGATACCCCCGCCACCATCTGGCCCAGGGCGGCCAACCGTTCCGTGTGGTTCAGCTGGGCCTCCAGTTCGCGCTGGGCCTTGGCCCGTTGATCGATGATACTTTCCGCCTTGTGGACGATCAATAAAAGGGCTACAAATATAAGGCCCATAATAAGGATGGAAAGCCCGAATATGAGGTACTGCAGCCTGACAATGGAGGCGTATTCCTGGCTTAGGTCCTGGATGAGTTCGAAGACGCCCCCGATTTCTCCCTTTTCGCCGGTAAAGGGATCGACCCCCCGAAACGGAATAAAGGTTCGAAATTTTTTCTCCCCCCCCAGCATATCAATGCCCAGGCCCCACAGATCATCCCCGCCGGACACGAGACGCGAGGAATCCTCCCCTTGAACCGCCCGCTTATATCCCAGGCTCATTCTTACCTGTTTCCCGATCAGTTCAGGATCTGTGCTGTAGGCGATGACGCCGGTGCCGATTTCATAGATATTGACCAGATCGATGTTGAAGCTATGAATGGTGTTCTTTACGATCCGATCCATCCACTCATACTGGTGCTTTTCCCTGAGCCGGATTTTTCCGTACCGTGCGGTGACCGGAAGGACGAAATTCTGGAACACCTGGTGGCTGAGATTTTCTCCTAAGAGAAGCGCATAGTTTTCATAGCTCTTCATCAGGATGTCTTTGGCCTGCTGAGAAATCACCATGGAGAAAGGAAAACTGAATATAATGAGTACGATAAAGCTTGCATAGGCAAAAAACTTCACCAGCCTGAACTGTCTTCCCTTGGATAAGTTATGTTGCGGTGTAGGCGTCATAGGGGATTGGTACCCACCTCACTGAAGCAGACAGGGCGCTCCGCCCGTACAGGCAAAAACGCCTGTTCGGAATGTAGGGTCTTGGAAAACAAAGGGTTATCGTATACGGTAAAGCAATTATTTTAGCCCCAAAAGAATCCGTGAGTCAATAAACTTGCCGCAAACCGAACCCGGCACAGCTTATGCGGCGGGAATCCGTCTCTTTTGGCGGTTGTGGATTGACAGGATTCAACTCCACCGCTACCCTGCTCCATGGAACAAATGAGATGGGCGTATGGCATAAAAGAGAAAAGGGGTCCCATGGGCCGCTGCACCCCGGGGCCTCAATCTAAGGATGGAGTGATGAACCCGATTCCTTTCCACCAACTTCCCCATATGCTGTATGCGGACCCGCAGGGTCGCATATTTGAGCACCCCTATTTTCGCATGGCCGGTTTCTCCGGGGCCGAGCCGGCCCCCATAACCGAAGGGGACCTGATGGAACTGCCGGAATTCAGTAAGCTATTTTTTATTCCGGACTGCCCGCCGGTGGGCCTTGACCCGGAAACCGGGGCATGGGAGGTCATTCCCCACATTGAATTGGAAGGGAAAGTGACCCCGTTAAACGCTGTGGCCGCCTTTTTGGAACCGGGACTGGTCCGCACCCACCTCCCGGCTGCAGACTATGGCCGTAAGGGGTATACGCTTCCCATGTGGGCTTATACGGCCGTGGGATTCAGGCATGGCGCCTATTGGGCCGCCGGATTTCAAATAGAGAAAAATCATAAATGGGACCCCCGCAACTATGATGACAGGGACCTCGTTTTGGCCATCCGGGAATATGAACGGAATCAGGTGACCGGCCCCCTGGTTGAGCATTTGAAGGCCTGTGCCACCCGAAATCACTGTTTTGCGGCCAAAAATCTATTCCTGGGACGCTGGGAGGCCCCGCTCCCCATTAGCCGGACCTGTAATGCCGCCTGTCTCGGGTGCCTTTCCCTGCAACCCCAAGGATCTTGTGAGGCCTCCCATCAGCGTCTCTCTTTTACCCCTTCCACAGAGGAGGTGGCGGCAGTGGCGGTGAGGCATCTGACACATGCCCCTGAGCCCATTGTGAGCTTCGGCCAGGGATGCGAGGGAGAGCCCCTCACCGAATGGCGGCTCATATGTGACAGTATCCGGAGGATCAGGGAACAGACCCGGCAGGGGACCATCAACCTCAATACCAACGGGAGCCGGCCGGAACAGATCCGGAAGATCGCCGAGAGCGGGCTGGATTCCATCCGGATCAGTTTGAACAGCGCCCTTGGTGAACGATACCACCGGTATTACCGGCCCAAGGATTACCGGTTTGCCGATGTGGTGGCCTCCATCAGGGTGTGCCAGGAGCAGGGACTATACACCATGCTCAATTATCTAATCTTCCCGGGAATCACGGACCAGGCCGATGAGTTGGAGGCCCTGGGCGGACTCATTGACAAGACCGGGATCAACTTCCTTCATCTGAAGAATCTGTGCATTGATCCTGCATATTATCTACAGAAAATGTCCGGTACCGGGGCGGCCGGGATGGGAATGCGATGTCTCGTCAACCTTCTGCAAAAGGAATTTCCCGAGGTGGAGCTGGGATATTTTAACCAGCCGGTCCAAAGGGCATCGTCTGTTTAAAACAGCGTAAGCTGCCGGTGCCCCCTTTTTTGGGACCGCCAATGGCCCCGATCCAGGGGGCGAACCCATTGGGGCGAAATGGCGTCTAAAAACACAGAGCGGGTCATGGGACGAAGGGGGCCTTTAATGGACCGGCGGTCCACATGGGAGAGGATGAGTCGTGAACGGGCCCGGGTCATTCCCACATAGAACAGGCGTCGCTCCTCGGCCTCATCTTGGTCTTTAAACAGGGAACAGGGGAGGAGCCCCTCTTCACACCCAATGATAAAGGTCACCTCCCATTCCAGGCCCTTGGCCGCATGTAAAGACATGAGCGCCACCCGATCCCCCTCCACCATCGCATGATCCAGACCCCTTTCCAGAGACAGGATGTCCAGAAATCGGGCCACATCCTCGCCACATTGATCCGCCACATCCCGGATCCGACCCAGCATTCGCGCCTCCTGTTCTGATTGCGGCGTAAGTGCGTGAAGGGCGATGGCCTGATCCAGAAGGTGGGAGACAGACCCCTTCACCTCCAAAGTCCCGGGGGGGTTCCTGCGGGCCTCGAGACCCAAGCGGGTGTAGGCCGTCCGGTAGTAGGGGTTGCGGGGATACCGGAGGGTTTGAAAAAAACGCCACAGGAGGTTGACGGGATATTGATCTATGAGCGGGGCATGGCCGGACCGGACAAAGGGGATGCCTGCTCGGGACAGGGCCTTTTCCAGGGCATTCCCCTGGACGTTCAGACGGTAGAGCACGCCCATGTCCCCAAAGCCGAGACCAAGGTCTTGGGCATGGCCGTCCACCCTTCCGCTGTCCATGGAGAAATGGGAGATGCCCCCCATGAGCCGTTCCATATGGGCCACGATCATCTCCGCCTCTTCGTCCACCGTAGCCAAATGGGCGATGGCGATCGGTTCGCCGCCGGTGGCATGGGAGGTGAGGGGCTGTTTTTTTCCCATGAGAGCGGCGGAACTCTTCAGAATGATGGGGGTGGATCGATAGTTGCGGGTCAGCTTGATCCGGGTGGCGCCGGGAAAGTCCCGGGCAAAGTGCCGGAAGTGCCTGACGTCGGCCCCGCGAAATCCATATATGGCCTGATCCGCATCACCGATGGCGTAGATCTGGCCCTTCCCTGCAGCGCTGAGGTGCTTCAAAAGGGACACCTGCCTGGGATTGGTGTCCTGGTATTCATCCACCAAGATGCGCGAAAACTGTCGGCCAAGGGCCTCTGCCACATCCGGATGGTCCCTGAGAAGCCTCACCGATTCTATTTCCAGATCATCCAGGTCCAGCATGCCGCCTTGTCTGAGGACTTGCTGATATCCCTGACACCATTCGAGCTGCCGTCTGGCACAGGGGGAGTTGGGATTCTCCTCCAATAGGAGTCGGGCCTTGAGTCCCGGCAGGTCCTTTAAGAAGGCCTTCAGCTCCCGCTTTCCTTTTCCGGATGCCTGAAGGATCTGGGCTGCTATTTCCCGGGTATCCGGTTCTGAACACACCGTAAAATCCGGGGGCAGACCCGTCCGGGTTCCCTCCCGGCGCAGCAGTTCCAGGCAAAAATGATGAAAGGTGGTGGTCTTGATTCGGTGGCATTCAGGACCGCCCAAAAGAGAGGCGATCCTGTTGGTCATCTCCTGTGCAGCCTTGCGGGTGAAGGTGAGGGCCAGGATATGGTGGGGGGAGGTATCCTGGGACCGGACCAGGTGGGCGATTCGATGGGTGAGGGTCAGGGTCTTGCCGGTGCCCGGGCCTGCCACCACCAGGAGATGGCCGTTTCGGTGCAGTACGGCCGCCCTTTGGTCCTGGTTCAAGGGGTCCAGGAGCGGGTCTGCAGGGGGATTGTTCACTGCAGATCCGGGCTTACGCTTCGGGTTCCCGGGGGCTTTCCCCCGACCGGGGGCCAACCGGGGCTTTGGTTTGGCTGCGGTTCCGGCCGGGTTCATAAACAGCGACATTTGCCCGGCTATGGATGCCTTTTCCCGTGCTTCAAAAAGTCGGATGGTGCCGAACTGACCGTCGTATCCGCCCTCCCGAATGACCTCTCCTGCCCGCATTCGCTTCAGGGCCTCGGCGAGGATCGGCCCGGCTTTGTCTCTGACGGCGGGAAGCGGGGTGTCCATGAGGATGCGAAGTTCCGGTCCCAGGTCCTCCAACAGTTGATGGTAAAGGCCCGTGACGCGCTTGGTGGCAGGACCGCAGCCGAGGAGTTCGGCCAGAATTTCCGGGAGGGGAATCAGGCTGAAAAACGGCCGTTGGAGCGAGGGGAGCTTCCGGTCCGAGAGCTGATGCACCCGGTTGAGTACGCCGATGGTCATGGGACGGCCGCACGACGGGCAGATGCCGTGAGCCTTTTCGCTTTCCTCGGGGGCAAGGTGAATTCCGCATTTTCGGTGCCCGTCAAGGTGGTACTTGCCCTCCTCTGGAAAGAATTCGATGGTCCCTCCAAACCCTTTCCCATGGGTCATGGTCTGGACCATGTGAAAATAATCGGGTTCGGTGTCAAATATATTGGCCTCCCGGCCCAGTTTGGCAGGAGAATGGGCATCGGAATTGGAAACCAGAATGTAGCGGTCCAGGTCGGAGAGGAGCCGGTTCATGGGGGGATCGGAGGAAAGACCGGTCTCTAAGGCGTGAATGTGGTCTGTCAGGTCTTCAAAGCAGGCCGCTATGGTGTCAAAACCGGATTTGGAGCCGAACAGCGAAAACCACGGGGTCCAGATGTGGGCCGGGATGAAGAAGGCGTCTTCCGAGGCCTCCAGGGTGATTTCCAGAAGGTCCCTGGAATCCAGGCCCAGGATGGGCCTGCCATCCGAGGCAATGTTCCCGATGCGATCCAAACGGCGATTCAAGCGTAATACGGACTCCATATCGGGCATCAGGATCAGGTGGTGCAGTTTTCGGGTCTGTCCGCCCTTTTTGTAGATACAGCTGATTTCCCCTGTCAGGACAAACCGCACGGGGTCCTGGCAGGAGGGGGAGACTTCCTTATGGACTTCTGTCTGCAGGGAGGACTTTAAGCGGTACAGTCCGTTCGGCCCTGGTTCCAGCTTCTCCTGGAGTTCGGATATCCAGCCCGGATGGGTGAAATCCCCGGTGCCCAGCACGGCGATCCCCTTTTTTTGAGCCCACAGGGCAAGATGCTCGGGATCCAGGGACCGGGAAGTGGCCCTGGAAAATTTAGAGTGGATATGAAAGTCGGCAATAAATTTCATGGCTGAAACAAACACCATTTTCATGACCTCTGTCAAGACAATGATGCCGTTCATGATATTTCCACTTTAACCCCCTTAGAAACCTTCAAAATTGAAATAATTTTTTTTCGAACCTTTTGAGGAAAGGGATACCCCATAAAAATCACGGACTAAAAAAATATATAGGGAAGAAAAAATTTGAAAATCGACAAAAATCAAAGATCCATTTTGTGGAGATTTTTATACACAAAACCTTTTAGTTATATAACTATTTGAAATAGCATACGTTTGATTTTAGATGAAAATCACCCTTTTCTCGCAGGGTTATGCTGCAGGGTCTCAGTTTGTCTGTAAACGGGGGACCTTAGCCATTGTCGAAAAACCGCCTTACCCTAAGTGCTCATCGCCCTTTATCCCTTTTGACAACTTCCGCCCCTTTACGCTACAA
>JAIPDZ010000240.1 GCA_021737425.1 Deltaproteobacteria bacterium | reverse complement strand
ACAGGGCGACCGAAATCATGGGGTACCACCTGGGGAACGACGCCCGCACCAGTTCCGACTTGCTGATCCGCCCCCTGAAAACCCATTGCCCCTGGACCGATTTTCAAAGTTACAGGGAACTGGTCCATCAGGGAGAAGTGGCTACGGAAGCGGCGCTGGACGATATTTGCAGGCTGGTTCGGAAACCCGCTCCCGGGTGGGGCTGGAAACCGTCCTCCATCTGGACCCATCTCCTTTCATGGCTGTGAGCATGAAGCTGAAAGACCTGGGAACCTATGCCAGAGGAAAACATATACACCATAGACCCCATATATATTTCCAAAAAGAGTCTTTATAACGGGAACCAAGAGTGCCGAAGGCATAATGGATAATTATCCTGTGGGTATGCCGGACGGCGAATCGTGAACCGCAAAAAAAGAAAGGAGTCTACCGATGGCAGGAAGTACCTACAAAATTATTGAGTTGGTGGGAACCAGCGACACCTCCTGGGAAGAGGCCGCGCGAACGGCCATAGATACTGCAGGGGAAAGCCTTAAAGATCTCCGCATCGCCGAGGTCACCCGGTTCGATGTAACCCTGACCAATGGACAGATTACCTCCTACCGGACCCGCTTGAACGTATCGTTCAAATATGAGCAGGGTTGATCGATAATTTGGGTCTAACCGGAGACCCACCCAAAAGGGGGCATGTCGGTGCGGAGCATGGACAATTCCGGCATATTTTATTTCGCCCGGTTAAATGCCGCTTTGCGGCTATCCGAAGGAGGATTTAACCGGGCGATCTAACCTTTAACCGCCTCTATCAGTCCGCCGCCCCGGCAAGGATCGGGGAATGGGCTCGCTGGGCATTTTCAAATGACCGCCAAAAAAGCTGTAGAAATCATGCGCGGGGAAGGCTCTGAACAGGCAGATGTTATGCTGGTGGGACAAAACCCGGGCCGGGAGGAAATCAGACAGCGCCGGCCATTTGTGGGAAGGGCCGGACAATACTTGAATCAGGTGCTTCAAAAAAACGGCTTGGTCAGGGAGAAACTGTACCTGACAGGGGTGGTGAAAGAAGGAACCCCCCACAACCGCAAGCCCACCGCCCGAGAGATCAAACAATGGATGCCCAGCCTGGAGGCCGAGATCAAAGACGTCAAGCCCAAAATCATCGTCCTCATGGGCCGGGTGGCCTGGAAGACGCCGCGTTTTAAGGGGATTGAATATATGGAGACCTACCATCCCGCAGCGGCCATGCGATTCCCCAAAATCAGAGAAAAATTTGAGAAGGACATGCAAAACCTGAGACAAAAAATGAAGCAGAGAGGTTTGCACGGGGTCACCTAATTCACCCGGAGCTTACTGCAGGTTGAGCACAGCGATGATTCTTTCAGCGGGAATCGTTTTGGTTCGATGGGATGAAGATGAGTGGAAGTTCCTGTTTCTCAGGGCCTATACCAACTGGGATTTTCCAAAAGGGGTCGTAGAACCAAACGAAAACCCTTTGGAAGCGGCAAAAAGGGAGGTCCAGGAAGAAACCGGCATACAGGATCTGCGATTCCGGTGGGGGTATGCGTATCAGGAGACCGAGCCCTACTCCGGGGGAAAGAAAGTGGCCCGCTACTACCTGGCTCAAACCCGCTCCTCCAAGGTGGTCTTTTCCATTAATCCGGAAATCGGCAGGCCCGAACACCATGAGTATCGATGGGTATCCTACCCTGAACTCAAGGAACTGGCGCCTGCGCGTCTACAGCCTGTGGTTCAATGGGCGGGGGAAAACCTGGGGATAGGGTAGCGGTGTCAGGTGTCTGGGTTCAGGTTTCAGCAAAAAGGACACCCGGCAACTAAACAGAGAGGCGATAACCTAATTTGATGTAAAGAAAAGGAGGGGTAAATGCCATGACAAATCAACCGCAAAAATGGGTCTGTGCCCATTGCGGCTACACCGCAGATGGGAAATTCGAGGGAGATATATGCCCCCAATGCGGTCTGACTTACTGGAAGTGCTGCAACTGTGGGTTTGTCTTCACAGCAGCACAGCCCCCGGATGCCTGCCCCGAATGCGGGGCGCAAGACAGTTTCAAAAACGTCACCTGTTACATTCCAGAGTGTGGAGGCCCGGGTCATATGGATACCCGTTTATGAACGCAATCGTATACCATAACTTTTTTTCAAAGGAGGGTACCTATGGATTTTTCAGAAATCATTAAAACCGAAAAGGACGAAGGCAAGGAAAAACATGTCCCTACCATCACCATTGACAAGGGACATAAGACTGGAATGGATATCGTCCGTGTGGTGGTGGGCCATGAAGTCCCCCATCCCAATACAGCCGAACACCACATTGTCTGGATCGAACTTTACGGGGTTAAAAAAGACAATGATCAGGTGCTTCAGCTGGGACGGGCCACATGGGCGCCGGTCTACTCCAATCCCAATGTCCGCTTCCAGGTCAACCAAATGGAGGATTTTAAGGCATTTCATGCCCTGGCCTATTGCAACATCCATGGGCTGTGGTCAAATTCCCTTGAGCATTAAACCTTCAGGAGATTGAAGAACCGCAGAGTGCGGCGCGGGCGGCGAAAAGGAAACGGTCGGTTGTAAGGAATTCCGGCAACTCCATAGTCTGACCCCCCTTTAACTGCCGCTTCGCCGCCCTGCCCCGAGGCAGGCGGGGATTGCGGAAAAGCTGCCTGATCACCAACTTCTAAAGCATCCTTTTACACACAAAAACCTACCCTACCTCATATTTACAGCCTGGACCCCATTCACACCACAACCACAAAGATCTAAATTGAAAGAAGCAACCATGACAACCCACTGCCTGATTGGTTGCAGTGGTCAATCATCCATATTTACGGAAAGGAGGAAAGTAGAATGGCGCGAACAGATGAACAGATCAAAAAGGATGTAGTGGATGAATTGTATTGGGACGACCGGGTGGATGCCTCCAAGGTGACCGTGGAAGTGAGCAACGGCACGGTAACCTTGCACGGGGAAGTCCCCACGTATCTGTCCCATACCGCCGCCTACAATGACACCCTGGGCATCGTGGGCGTAGTAAGTGTCCGAAACCAGCTTTCCGTACGCTATCCATCCGGAATCTCGGTGCCTACGGACGAACAGATGGAGGCTGAGATTCGCAGAAGACTGGACTGGAATCCGGACATCAATGTGCTTGACCTGGAAATCGAGGTCGATGCCGGCGAAGTCACCCTGCGGGGAACGGTAGATGCCTACTGGAAAAAAATCCACGCCGAGGACCTGGTGGCGTTGGAGCCCGGGGTAGTTTTCATCAACAACCATCTCGCCATTGTGCCGAGCAGGGACATTATTGACCAAGATATCGCCAACGATATCGTTCGGTCTCTGGAAGCCCGATCCGCTGTGTTCGCAGAAGACGTGAACGTACGCGTTCGGGACGGACATGTGGTGTTGACCGGAACCGTTCCCAGTTGGACAGCACGGTGGGCGGCTTACGATGCCGCCAAGTACACCGCAGGCGTGGTGGATGTGGATAATCGCCTCCTGGTGTCCGGTTTGACCGCATGATGTACATCAACTTTTCACCTCAGAGCGGTTAGGGCTCACTGGGCGCTCCACGCCGCTCGGGTGAAAATATGTCCGGTTTTTTTCTTCCCATATGGGGTATCCGGACCCATCACATACAGGTTTTACCCCATATACATGGGAGATGAGGGATATATACTAAAGATAAACAGACTGGCGTTAGAGAGCGCTGCGCAGGTAAATAATATGAAATTGGGGGAAAATCGCGATGGAACCGGAATACAACTTTGAATTGGACGGGATTACCATCAGTTCCACGGCAGACGGAAAAATAGCGGTAATGGATGCCATTTATGCCGTCACTGGATTGAATTGCCCCCGGATCGTGTGGGAGCGGCTAATTGCCGATCATCCGGAGCTTCTGGACTATTGTGAAGCGCATCCTTTTTCAGAGGGCAAAGAGCGATTGGTGGTGGGGGTGGAAGGATGGGAACAAATTTTCATACTACTTCCCGAATATCTCGGCGAAGGGTGCTGAAAGTGCACCGCCGGAGGTTTTTTCATGGAACAGATCATCGAATCTCTTTTTTCCAGGCTGGTTGACAAAGGCTTAGCTCCTGAACAAATCCCCGGTCTTCTTAGAGATGTGGGCAATACCCTTCAGGAGGATGGTAATACCAATGCATACATGATCAGTGAGCGTCTGGTCTATCTGGGATGGGATGAAGAGATGGTCGATGAATACCTCTTCCAGCTCATCTTGCCCATTCTCCACAGGAAAGGAGGTCTTTCCCTCAAAAGAGAGAGTCCATTTGGTTCGCCCATACCCAATGCAGGCCTAACGGCCGCAACCAACTCAGTGGCCAGTGTTCAGGTTTCAGGTTTCAGCAAACAATAAACCCTGACACCCGACACCTTTATCGCTAATGATTCAAAGGCGTTAACCTTAACAAAATATCTTCGCTTTTTGCATAGAAGTTTCAAATACAGGTGTAAAGAAAGTTATGATTTGGAGAATCTTGTATAAATTTTCAATACCCGTCCTTATGCTTTGGGTGGGCTTTTCTTGTCCACCGGCACAGGGGTTTGAACAGTTTTTGAATGTGAACCGATTTGATAAGTATTTTAAAACGTACACAAACAGGTACTTCGGTTCGCAATTTGACTGGCACTATTTCAAGGCTCAGGCCATTGCAGAATCCAGGCTCCGTCCCCAGGCGCGTTCCACCCAAGGGGCTCTGGGACTCATGCAGATACTGCCCAGCACTTTTCGCGAAATTGCCAAGGAAAACGAGCATATTGATGGACCTATCACGGATCCCCGGTGCAACATTGCAGCCGGCATATATTACGACAAGGTTTTGTGGGAGGCATGGTACGCAAAACGTTCTTTTAAGGACCGGCTCAGTTTTATGTTTGCCTCATATAACGCGGGCAAACATACCATACTGCGGGCCCAGAAAGTGGCCCACCAGAAAGGATTGAATCCCTATAAATGGCCTTCCATAGCCAAAACCCTGCCCGCAATAAACGGCCATGCCAGTCGAGAAACCCTGATTTATGTAAACACCATCCATGAGATTAAACAAAGACTGGGCCCCACTTCAGTGTCTCAACTGCGGCCGGTGGATATGTGCTTTGCTGATGTGAGACATATGCGGATCCCCACCTGTTCGCCTTTGAGGGCTTCCATGCAGGGGAATAATGTGCGTACCCCTATCCGTAGGATCGGTGTGAATTCCGAAAATACTGGATATGGAATCGTCTTTCGCCGGGATAATCGGTGAAATTGATCAATGGTTGAAAAGGGCTCAATTGAGGGGAACTACTATGAAAGCGGAAATTCATGAAATCCAGCGCTTTCGCAATCAATACCACGTGTTTCAGGATCGTTTCGAAGGCGGCGACGTCCTGGCCCGAATGCTCGATCCCGCCTATCAAGATCAGGACGTGATGGTGCTTGCCATTCCATCCGGCGGCGTACCGGTGGGTATCCGAATCAGTGAACATCTTCGGGCGCCTCTGGATCTCATCATTGTCAGAAAATTACAGATGCCTGGAAATCCGGAAGCGGGTTTCGGCGCCATGACCCAGGAAGGGAGTGTATTTCTGAATGAGAGGTTGCTGACCCATTTCGACATTCCCGAACCCGACATCGAGGCAGAAACCCGACGAGTCCGCCAAGAACTAAACCGCAGAAACAACGCCTTCAGGAAGGGAAAACCCTTTCCGGACCTGTCCGACAAACGGGTCATTCTGGTGGATGACGGACTGGCCTCCGGGTTCACCATGCTGGCTTCCATTCATATGGTGGAAAAGCGACGCGCCCGAGAAATCGTAATCGCCGTACCCACAGCTCCCCGGCGGACCATCGACCAGATGCAGGACGCCGTCCATCACATCTATTGTCCCAATATTCGAGAGGTCCATTCCTTTGCCGTGGCCGAAGCCTATGAGCACTGGTATGACCTCGATGAGCAGGAGGTTAAGTCCCTTCTCTCTAATTATGAGGGTTAGATGTCCCATGTATGTATTAAAAACCCTGAAATAAAAATGGAAAGGAGAGAATCATGAAAGTACGAGAAGTTATGACCCCCAATATTGAGGTGGTTCATTCCGCCGATCCAATCCAAAAAGCGGCCCAAAAGATGGAAAATTTAAATATCGGCGCCTTGCCGGTCGCTGCGGGGGATGAGGTGAAGGGTATTATCACCGACCGTGACATTGTGATCCGCAGTACGGCCCAAGGGCTCGATCCGCAAAAACACAAGGTCATGGAGGCCGTTACCGAGGGTATTGTAAGCGCTGATGAGGAAGATGATATCAAAACGGTAGTGAATTTGATGGAAGGTAAGCAGATCCGCCGGGTGCTGGTCAAGAATAAGGAGGATAAGGTGACCGGCATTGTCTCTTTGGGAGATCTGGCAGTCCACCTGCAAAGAGAATTGGCCGGGGAAGTGTTGAAAGATGTATCAGAACCGGCCGAGCCGGCCCGGTGATGAAAACGGTGATGGAATCCTTTGCAAAAGCCGGAAGAAGCACTCCGGCTTTTGCTTACCCATGTTGCTGTGATCGGCGCTGAAAAGGAACTTCGGAAAGATCATGTTTAGAGTCTTCAATTTATCCTGTTTTCAGGTAGAGCCATTTCCTTTCCCCAAGCTTCCGAGGAACTGAAACCCCATGAGCGGCGTAGCGACAAGAAACCCCCGGGGGTTGATCGTCACCCCGGAAGTCGCCTTTTTGCCCGAAAACATCGGTCCCTTATCATCCGGTATCAACGCCAAGGCAGGCGGGTTGGGAGACGCGTCGGCATCGCTCATTCAGGCCCTTTTTGACCTGGGTGCGGATGCAATAGGGAGCTATTAATCCACAAAAAAAACCAACCCCCGAAGCGAGGGGTTGGTTTTTAGGAGGAAAGAGTAATGAGTGGTTACTCACTTTCCCTAACTACCATGCAAGACACTTGCCAAAAAAATA
>JAIPDZ010000239.1 GCA_021737425.1 Deltaproteobacteria bacterium | reverse complement strand
AAAAGAGATCAGCGGTACCCTCAAAGGTCGCTTTGACCTGGCGGTTCTCCAGAGGTTGCCGGGTATGGAGAACCAGAACTTGAGGGGCCAGCTCGCCGTGGACATGGGGGTGGCCGGTTCTGTGAAAGAATGGTCCCTGAACGGAGGAGTCACTATCGCGGGCGGACGGTATGAGAACGTGGCCCTGGGCCTCATCCTGGACCAAATTACCGGCCGGCTGGATGCCCGGGGCAGGACCCTGCGGTTGACCCGGCTCAAGGCCACTGACCGGCAAGAGGGCGCCATGGCCCTTACCGGGGAAATCGCTGTTGAGCCCCCCTTTCCCATGGACGCCCGGTTGACCTTTACAGAGGCCACCTTGTTGCGAAAAGAGATCCTGACCACCAAGGCCAGCGGAACCTTGGGCCTGAAAGGAAACCTGGACCGGATGGACCTGACCGGCGACATTCGTCTGGATCGCACCGAATTGACCATCCCCAGGCGATTGCCCCCTGATGTGGTGGAGATACCGGTCCAAGAGATCAATGTGCCTCGCGGCATGACCACGGAAACGGCCGATCCCGGCAAGGCCCTCCAATTTCTGTCCCTGGACCTGGCCGTGGAGATTCCGGCCCGGTTCTTTGTGCGGGGGCACGGTCTGGATGCCGAGTTCAAGGGCCGGCTGACCGCCCGGGGACCTGCCCCCAATCCTGTGGTTCGGGGAACGTTAAAGGTGGTGCGCGGCACCTATCAGTTTCTGGCCCGGACCTTTCATATTGCCGAGGGCCAGATCGCCTTTGACGGTTCCACACCGCCCACGCCTTTTCTGAATGTCACGGCCCAGGTGAACGCAGGAGAAATCGATGCGCAGGTGCGTATTACCGGTCCCACCGATAACTTTGACCTCAGCTTGACGTCCCAGCCGCCCCTGCCCCAGGATGAAATTATGGCCCAGATTCTATTTGGGCAGTCGGCCGCCAAATTGAACCCGTTTCAGGCGTATCAACTTGCTTCCGCCATCGGCCAGCTTTCCGGACAGGCCATGCCCGATGTCATGGGAAAAACCCGTGAACTCCTAAGAGTGGACCGCTTGAGTTTCAGCGGAGGCGACAATGGGGACGGCCCTGATGCCGGACCCAGCGTGGAGGCGGGGCGATATGTGAGCGAAAAGGTGTATGTGGGCGTGGAGCAGGATCTCACCGATGCCAAGCAGGATATCAAGGTGGAGGTGAATATTACCCCCAACTTCTCGGTGGAAAGCAAGGCGGGCAGTAAATCCGGGGCCGGGCTGGGTTTCAGCTGGAAATATGATTATTGAAGCCTCCTGGGGTGAAACCAAGACCAAGGGGACGTGAGGTTGTATGTTCCATGGGTTTGTCACCCGATGGTCAACCCTTGGCATTATCGATAAAATGGTAACAGTTTAGGCTTCTGAAATCGGGTTACAGGCCATGAGGGGGTCTTCCTTCACGGGTCGCTATTTCGACAGGCTAAGTTAATCCATGAAATGTAACATATCAAGGACCTGAAATGGTCCCAAGGCGATGGCAGGGGTTCACAACTTGACCGGAAGGGATAGGGAATATGCGACTTCGTTTTCATTTGACCTTCAAAAAAGTTTTTTCTACACTCTGCCCCGAAACAGTCATCCGGCTGAGACCCCTGTCCGGGCGTTTAGAGGTAAGCCCCGGCACCCCACCATCTTTTTTTGTAACAGTTTAGGCCTCTGAAATGGGGCTGGAGGCCATGAGGGGGCCGTTATTTCGACACGCTAAGTTAACACCTTTTTTTAATGGACATTAACCACGCTGATTGTAAAGGAGGCAAACCATGGGAAAAGGGGATCGACGAAGCAAGCGGGGCAAAATCTGGCGCGGCAGCAACGGCAATACGCGGCCCAAAAGGAAAAAAAATATCCGAAAAAAGGCGGCATCATCCTAAGGCCCACGGCCGCAACCAAATCAGTGGCCAGTGTTTCCGGGTTTCAGCAAACAATAAACCCTGACACCCGAAACCTGACACCTGACACCTTTGTCGCTAATGATTCAAGGGCGTTAACCTCAACAAAACATCTTCACTTTTTGCATAGAAGTTTCAATCTAAGACTCTAAGAACTGCACGATATCCTTATACAGACGCCTTACACCAAGGAATAAGGCATATGTTCCTCGGAATGCGCTCGCTGAGCAGATTTAGATCATTACAACCGGACACCCCGGGAGTCCCTGATGCCTCAAAAACACACCTATGAAACACTAAAACAAAGGGTTGCCCAATTGGAGGAAGCGGTGCAAAACCACCGGCGGAACGAGACCGTGCTACGACAGCATCTGGACTCGTTGCTCCAGCATGGCTCCCTCCCCATTGTCACGGTGAACAGCGATCACATTATTACCGCCTGCAATACCTATTTCTCAGACCTTTTCGAGTTTGAAGAACGTGAAGTCCTGGGAAAAAATTTGGACGACGTCATTGCAAGAGAAGAAGATCTCCAAGAGGCCATCGCCTATACCCAGAACACGCTGAAAGGAAAGGCGATTCACGGGGTTGGCAGACGGTATACCAAAAGCGGAAAAGCCATAGACATCGAATTCACCGGCGTACCGGTGGTCATTGACGGAGAAGTTACAGGGGCTTATGGCATTTATCAGGATGTCAGTGAACAAAAAAAGGCCCAAAAAGCGCTTCAAACCGAAAAGGACAAATTTGAGATCCTGGTGGAGCGGGCCCCGCTCGGTATTTCTCTGATTCAGGCGGATGGCCGATATACCTACATTAACCCCAAGTTTACCCACATCTTCGGATATACCCTGGAAGACATCCCCACCGGCCGGGAATGGTTCAAAAGGGCCTTCCCGGAACAGGGGTACCGGCATCAGATGATCTCTGCATGGATCCAGGATAAGGAATCCGCAGGGATAGGCGAATCCCGGCCGAGACAATGTACCGTCACGTGCAAGGACGGATCCAAAAGGATGATTCATTTCGGTTCGGTCACCATGGAGAACGGGGATCAACTGGTCATGTATCAGGATGTCACCGAAGCCCAACAGCTTGAGATCCAGCTTCAGAAGGCCCAAAAAATGGAATCCCTGGGCACCCTGGCCGGGGGAATCGCCCACAATTTCAATAACGTATTGATGGGCATCCAGGGACGGGCATCCCTTATGCTGATGGATAGGGACAGTTCCCATCCGGATTTCTCCCATCTCAAGGGCATCGAAGAATACGTTCAACGTGCGTCCGAATTGACCAAAGACCTCCTGGGCTTTGCCAGGGGAGGGAAGTATGAGGTCAAGCCCACCGATCTAAATGCGGTTGTGGTTCACGAGAACCGCATGTTTGGACAAACCAGGAAGGAAATCACCATTCATGAGGAACTGGCTGAGGATCTATGGAGCGTGGAGGTGGATCAGGGCCAGATCCAACAGGCCCTGATAAACCTCTATGTGAACGCCGGACAGGCCATGCCGGGCGGGGGAGCACTCTACATTCAGACTGAAAACGTGACCCTGGATCAGGACCAGGTTCGACCCTTTGAGGTCAACTCCGGTCGTTACGTCAGGCTGTCGGTGACAGACACAGGAACAGGCATGGATGAGGCCACACGGGAGAAGATTTTTGATCCCTTTTTCACCACCCGGCAGATGGGCATAGGCACGGGCCTGGGCTTGTCCTCTGTCTACGGCATCATCAAGAACCACGGCGGCTTTATCACGGTGCATAGTCAAAAGGGACAGGGCGCCACTTTTCACCTGTATTTCCCGGCATCCAAAGCAGTGGCGACTGAAACGGAAAATCCCTCCGGAGAGGTGGCGGCGGGTGAGGGGATCATCCTGCTCGTGGACGACGAAGAGATGATCACCACCGTGGGCCGACAGATGTTGAGAAAACTGGGATACAGTGTCGTGGTGGCCGGCAGCGGGGAGGAGGCCATCGAGATTATGAACCACGCGCACGGGAACCCTCCAACAGGAGACCGCCCGCCTGTGCCCGATCTGGTCATTCTGGATATGATCATGCCCGGCATGGGGGGTGGAGAAACGTGTGATCGAATAAAACAGATCCACCCGGATGTAAAGATCCTCCTCTCAAGCGGATACAGCATCAATGGTCAAGCCCAAGAGATCCTGGATCGGTGCTGTGACGGGTTTATTCAGAAGCCGTTTGATATCATAACGCTTTCCCAGAAAATACGGGAACTGCTGTGACCATGGATTCTCAAGATCAGACCGTGACAAATACCTCCCATCGCCTGCACAACTGGTTCAAAACACACCGATTCCTCTTCCTGCTTATCACCATCATGCTGCTGTTTGTCATCCATCCCCTCACCCAAGGATTGGTCAGGATCAATTTTATCCTGGATATCTTCCTTTCAGCCATCCTCCTGTC
This sequence comes from Deltaproteobacteria bacterium, assembly GCA_021737425.1. GTDB lineage: Bacteria > Desulfobacterota > DSM-4660 > Desulfatiglandales > Desulfatiglandaceae > JAIPDZ01. The sequence continues at coordinate 2,595 of JAIPDZ010000239.1, read as the reverse complement.
CGCAATCTATGCCGTGGGCCAGAAAAGGCCGGCCCTCATCTTCGCCCTTTTTACGGTCCTGCCCGCCTCTTTTGCCCACTGGATCTATTGGTTTGTAAAAATCCCAATCCTCCATCTCATTGATGTATCCTTTACCATGGTCTTTTTGGCCTTTGCCACCTTTACCATCGTGCAGCACTTGTTTAGACAAAAGCGGGTCACCGCAGACCTGATCCGGGGCGCCGTCTGCGGCTATTTTCTCATGGGATTGATGTGGGCATCCGCCTACGCCTTCCTTGAGGCCCTTACCCCCGGTTCCTTTGATTCCGGCAGTGCGCATGCCCTGGATACGAACGATTTGATATACTTCAGTTTTGTCACCCTGTGTACGGTGGGCTACGGCGATATCATCCCCCTGACCAATCAGGCACGCATGCTCTCCGTCCTGGAGGCGGTGATGGGGCAGATGTATATCGCCGTAAACATTGCGGCCCTGGTGGCCATCCGGATCTCCCAGTCAACTGACAGGAGTTCGACCTGAAACAATGCCTGATCCCCACTGCCGTCACATGCCGATTTGGCCCCCCTTTTTTGAGGGCATGATCCAGTTCGCCACCCGATAGCTTCCGGCAACCACGTATACCAAAAATAGGGCCAGCAAAACCCCTCCCAACATCCGGGGATCCCGGACCTTGATGAGGTAGGCGGAAACCAACAGGATCAAAAATCCCGATAGAATGATCACTACCCGAGGTATGCAAGGGAGAATGATACGGCCGAAATGGACAAAACGGATATGGCTGATCAACAGATAGGAGGTGATACAAATAACAACCCACGTGATCCAGTAGTCTTTCCAGAAGAGCGCCGTGCCCAGGGCCACCAGGGCCCCGGCCGGGCTGGGCAGCCCATTAAAGGTTCCGTAAGGCATCTGCTTGTCCGCCTTGTCCTTGAGCAGGAACCGCAGAAGTCTGTAGGCCACGGCCAAAAAATAGACCGCCGCCAGCCCTGCGGCATACAGTTTCAGTTTTCCCAGCATGAGTATCAACAGCGCAGGGCACAGCCCGAAGCTGGTGAGGTCGGCAATATCATCGAACCAGGGACCGAATTTCGTCCCCCCGTGTTTTTGGGCCATCCGGCCGTCAAAAAGATCAAAGACCTGGCCGGCCAGAATGGCGAGCGTTGCCAGGACATAATGGTCATTCATCACCAGACCTATGCCGAGAAGTCCGCACAACAGGTTGAGCAGGGACAAAATATCCGCATAGAACCGGTTGGGGATGGTCTTGAATACGATGGAGGCCACGGACATGATAATGCACAAATACAGGAGCTGGGTGGTAAAATCCGGCACCTTGAGCGAATTACCGAGAATGGCGCAGTAAATGATAATGGCAAAGCACAAGACGGCCTTGATTTTACCGAAATTATTGGCCTGGACAGAGAACCGCGTAAACCGCTTCAGGACATACCGAACCACGAATTGACCCAGGAACTCTATCCCCACGAGGCTCCAGACCGCCTGAACCGGAAGGACCCCTTGGTAAGCGAAAATGACCATGGGCGGAAGGTAGGTGAGCTTATCGCATAACGGATCGATTTCCTCCCCGAACCGGGTGATAAGGTCGCACTGACGGGCCACCAGTCCGTCCACACCATCCAGGAACGCGGAAAAAGTAAAGAACAGGATACCCAGAAAATAGGCCTCCCAGCGGAAGTATAGGAGGATCCCCAAAAGCCCTATGAATACCCGCCATATACAGATGGCATTGGGGTGAAACGCACTATGGTTCCGAACAAAGACCCTTACGGATTCCCGCCTGAGGCCGAGGTAGATCCAACCGTACAGCAGGGTAGAAAGGAGTATGGCTGTGAATATGAATATAACCCTGTCCATTAGACCCTACAACCCCTGATTGAAGAATCCTGCAGCCCCGACAGGTCGGGATCTATGCTTCGCTCCGACAAGCTGCGGGGAGTTCCCAAGTCTCCTGTTTCCAAAACCCAGACCCACGCCGCCCCCTTGACATCCGAAGGTCTTTCGGTCAAATGCCGCTCTGGCCCCATTCCTTTACCGAACATCGGAAAGTCTAAAATACTTACAGGAAAAGTACAACCTGGGTCAATGACAATTGAACTGATGGCATTCACGTAGGGTGTCGAAATAACGACCCGTGAATGAAGGCCCCCTCATGGCCTGTAACCCCGTTTCAGAGGCCGAAACTGTTACAGCCGATGATATAGTTTCCCTGGCAACAAACCCTTTGATCAATCAAGCCCTGCTGTGCTATTTTTACAGTATGAAAGAGGCGTCCAAGGCAAAATTGGTGCAGAAGATTATACAGCGTGACGGCATTCCGGCACTGTCCCCCCTGGCCATCCGGTTGGTGGAACTGGCGGCAGATGACCAAAAAGGGGCGCAGGACCTGGCCGACATCATTGAGAAGGATCCCGCCTTGACCACAAGGCTCCTCAAACTGGCGGGGAGCGCCTTCTTCGCCCGGCCTGTACAGGTCACATCCATCCCTCAAGCGGTAGTACTCCTGGGGTTCAAGCGGGTCCGTTTGATGGCGCTGACCCTTTCCCTCAGGGATACCTTTACCACGAGCCGGAAAC
>JAIPDZ010000238.1 GCA_021737425.1 Deltaproteobacteria bacterium | reverse complement strand
GTGGCCTTGGCAGGGGCGTCCAACCGGGGGGCGCGTCCATTGATCACATCATATGCGGTCATGTCTCATCTCCCTTCGTTTACGTCCTTGATGGATTCGACGATCTTCTGATATCCGGTACATCGACAGAGATTGCCGGATATGGCCGTTCGAATCTCCTTCTCTGTGGGGTGGGGGTTTCGGTCCAGGAGCGTTTTGGCGGAAAGGAGCATGCCGGAGGTGCAAAACCCGCACTGAATGGCGCCGTTCTCGATAAATTTCTCCTGAAGGGGGTGCAGACCGTCCTCTGTTTCCAAGCCCTCCACCGTGGTGATCTCCTTGCCCGCGGCCTGGACCGCCAGCACCAGACAGGAGTTAACGGCCCTGCCGTTCATAATCACCGTACAAGTCCCGCACTCTCCCATGTCACATCCCTTTTTGGTCCCCGTGAGGAGCAACTCTTCCCTCAGAAAGTCCGCCAGAGTCCTATTGGGAGCCACGGCGAGTTCATATTTTTTTCCATTGATGGTGATGCAGATCATTCTTTTCATCTTCATTCTCCGTAGCAAGCTCAGGTTTTTAAAAAATTGCCGAGGGCCTTCGCACGGCGCTTGAACGCCTTCTGCCCAAACCTGGATTATTTCCGTTCACCCTGCATTGCACGTTTTACGTGTATCATCCGATTTTCCGTGGAGTTCATCTATTGGGTCTGAATGCGATCAAAGGCCAGGGTCAGTGCCCTCCGCGTCAGCTCCCTGACCATGGCGCGTTTGTATTCAGCGGAGGCCCTGAAATCGTCGATGGGCCGGCTGTCCGATGCCGCGGCCTCTCCTGCATCTAAAAACAGGACATCGGAGGGGGTTTCCCCCAAGAGAACCTTTTCAGCAGACGGGGACAGAAGCGGGGTGGGCGCCACCGAACCCATGACCACACGCGCCGCTGTGATGGTACCGCCGGATTCATCAAGGGTCAGCAGGGCCGCCACGTTGAGTAGTGAAATCTCGAGGGCCTCCCGAACCCCCAGTTTGATATAGGCGCTCCCTGAAAGCGGCGAGGGTTTTTCGAGCACAATAGCCTTCAGCATCTCGTCGGGGGAAAGGACGGTCTCCCCGGGCGCCTGAATGAATTCCGTCAGCGGGACCGTCCGCTCCCCGTGATTGCTTTTTAGAACCAGTGTTGCGCCATAGGCGATTAAAGAGGGCGGGAAATCCGCCGCCGGCCTTGCGGTAACCAGGTTCCCCCCCACTGTCGCCAGATTTCGGATCAGCGGAGACCCCAGTTTTGAAGCCCCCTCCTGCAAAGCAGGGAAGTCCGATATAACCACATCAGATTCAGCCATTTCAGCCGCCTTGACGCAGGGTCCGATACGCAGGGAGCCGTTTGAGGAATCCAGTTGAGCCAGGGACTGAATCCGGTCCAGCGATACCAGATGCTCCGGGGCCAGCAATTTCTTTTTCATGTTCACCAGCAGATCCGTACCGCCTGCGAGGATTTTCGTCTTTTCGCCCAGTTCGCCTATCATCCGGCAGGCCTCGTCCACGGTTGCGGGCTCATGAAATTCAAATTCTGGTAAAGGCATTTTCCCCTCCTGACTGTTCTGGGACCCGCCATGCAGGTCCCGACTAAGTAGATAAAACCAATGAAAACATGGCGGAACTCACAACACACATTGTGGAAGCGGCCCACCCAATCGATGGCCAACTCAAAGATCGGCAGTCATTTACCCCTGCCATCGCTTGAACAGATGGTGTTCAATGTGGAGGTAGTCAAATATCTTGCCAATGGTTTGGTGAATAATGTCTTCGATGGTCTTGGGCTGGTGGTAAAAAGACGGAACCGGGGGAAGAATGTGGGCCCCCATGTCTGCGGCCATGGTCATGAGCCGCAGATGCCCTTTGTGAAGAGGGGTCTCCCTGACCACCAGGACCAGTTTCCGTTTCTCTTTTACTGTTACGTCCGCGGCCCTGACCAGGAGGTTGTTGGTATAAGAATTGGCGATGCCGGAGAGGGTCTTTATGGTACAGGGCGCCACCACCATGGCATCGGTCAGAAAAGAACCGCTGGCCAGGGCCGCCCCCACATCGCGGTTGTCGTAGCAATAGTCGGCCATGGCCTTGACCTGGTTCGGGGTGTAGGGGGTTTCGAGTTCAATATTTTTCTCTCCTGCCTCCGATAGAATCAGGTGGGTCTCAATCTTTCTTTCTTTGAGAAGGCTCATGAGCATGATTCCATAGATAACGCCACTGGCGCCCGATATGCCGACAATAATCCGTTTGTTCATTACATGCCTTTCTCGCTATTTTTACAGTGGTTGTCAACCCGATGCGAGCCTGTCCAGAATCAGATCCATAAGAATTTCACTGTTCCTCAAGACCGTTTGAATCCCCTCAGGGCTGAGATCGTCCCAGTGGATCCCTGCCGTAACCACCACCGTGGTGTTCAGGGCCGATGCCAGGATCTCGGATGCGGCCTTGGCCAGTTCGTCTTCCTTGTGACCCACCCGGCAGAATACCGAGGCGGTGGCACTGATACGGTGAGGATCTCTCAGGCTGGGCCGGGGTTGGGCCACGGCCACCGCCCCGATATGAGGCCTCTCCCCGCCCCAGATGGCCACCAAGACATCGTGACCCACCCGCCGAACAGATGCCGCCAAGTCATATTCCCCTTCCCTGGTGTGAATGGTCTCTTCCATAATGATACACCTGTTGAGCAGTCCATAGGATGTGCTGCCGGGAAAGAGCGCCGTTCAGAGGATACTCAACGACGCCTCTGCCACGGCCGCGGCGAATTCCGGATCTTCCATATTGGCATCCACCTCCACGATCTTTATGTCCGGATTCAGACCCCTTCGCAGTTCTTGCACAAAGACCCGGTCCTCTTCCGGATCATAGGTGACGTTCCCTGGACAATCTACAGAGGACCATCCCCTCAGGGGGATCAGGATCTTAACAGGCCCCTTTGCACAACCCAGTTTTTTCCTGAAGGCGGCAGCCACCTCTCTCAATTCCCCGGACGAGAGCCGGACCCAGGTCCGGTACTTGTCCAGGTCGTATTTTCGCCGTTCATGATATTCCGGTTTATACTTGGATTTGGCCGGGGTCATATGATTGACGCTGCACGTGGAGATGACCTGGGGGAGCCCTGCCCTGCCCGCAGATTCCATTCGGTGGGGACCCGCATCCCGCATGAAGCCGAAGAGGTGCTCTCCCACCCCGCCCGGGGCCAGATCGATAACGCCTTGGAAAAAACCCTGCGAGATCATCTCTTCCATGGCCTTATCCCCGATGCCGGCCGCGGAGAATCCGATGACCTGATACCCTGCGGCTTCCAGGCGCGTTCTGACCGAACTGGCGCATTGTTCACAGGGGCCCAGCATGGTGACGGCCATCGCCTTTCCCTTTTGGGCCTTGGGCGAGGTTACGCTTCCCTGGACCATCCCGGCCATGGCGTGGGCGGCCCGATCCATCACGTTCTTCAGGAGGTCGGAGAGGCCGGATATCTCGATGACCGAATGAAACAGGGCAATGTCACCCGTTCCGATGTAGCGGGTGGAAAGCCCGGGGAGTGCCGCCGTGGAGGAGATCATCAGCTTGGGGATGCCGAAGGGAAGCGCCCGCATAACCTCGGTCGCCATGAGGGACCCGGTGGACCCGCCCATGCCGATCACGCCGTCACATCTCCCTTCACCAAAGTTTTCAAAGGCGATCCGTGAAGCACCGGCGATGGTAATATTGGTGATCCGGGAGCGCTCCTTGGATGCGCGGATTTCTTCGACAGAGCTGCCACCGGCTTGCGCCACCCTGTCCGGCCCAATATCGGCCCGGGTCGAGCCTTCCCCCCGCATGGAGATATCCATGAGGAGTGGTGTCAGGCCCAGGGAAGCGATCTTATCCCTGAGATAATAGGTCTCCACACCCTTGGTATCCAGGGTCGATATAATGAGTATGGTTTTTTCCGCCATATGCCATCCACAGATTCCCGAGATAACCCGAATCATCTGACCGGGTCGCCTGATCTCGCATTCCTCAAACGTCAATGGACCAATGGAAAATCCATGATCCCTACCCGTGTTCGGCCTCTATCTTGCCCTTGATATCCTTTTTGAGGGTTTCCTTATTGACCTTGCCGGAGTCCCCCACTGCCGGAAACTCGTCCACAACCTCGAGACGTTCCGGAAGTTTGAACATGGCCAACTGCTTTTCCTTCAAGAATTGGACCATCTCCTCAAATGTGAAGGTCTGGCCCGCCTTGGGGATGACGTAAGCACAGCACCGTTCCCCCATTTCGCGGTCAGGGTATCCTACAATAGCCACAGAGGCCACCTTGGGATGATCGTTCAGCAGGCCCTCGATCTCTGCAGGATAAATATTCTGGCCGCCCCGGATGATCATGTCCTTGGCCCGGCCCAGGATCCAGAGACAACCCTGATCAAATTTGACGATATCCCCGGTGGTGGTCCACCCGTCCGGATCAAAGACCGTGGCGGTCAGTTCCTCATCCCGGTAATAACCGGCCGGGGCGTGCGGCCCCCTGAAATAAAGAATGCCGGGTTCCCCCTCCGGCAGTTGGTGGGTCTTGTCCTCGTCCATGAGCCGCACCTTGTTCCCCGGGAGCATCCTTCCCACGGTGCGGCGGCGCAAGTCCTTGGAATCCTCCACCCGGCATCCGGACACCGATCCCATATCCTGAGTTCCCAGGTCGCTGGTGATGGCGGCCCCGAAGGCCTCTTCCGCCTCCTCCGCCACTTGCGGGGACAGATAGCCGCCGGCTGATCGAATAAACCGGAGCGAACTGAGGTCATATTTGGCGGTGTCCGCCTCCAGCATCCTGACCAAATGGGTGGGCACCACGCCGATGGCCGTGGCCCTCTCCTTTTCAATGAGCGCCAAGGCTCCCTCCGGTGTGAATTCCTCCAGCATCACTGTCTTGGCGCCGGCCAGGGGCGCGGCAAAATAGGTGAGGGTCCCCGCGGCTCCGCCCGCATGGGGGGCAATGGCCATGGTAATGTCCTCTTGGTTGAGACCCCAGATATCGACCCTCCCCTTGGAGGTGCAGACCCGGGGGGCAAGAGGCCACTCCACGAGCTTGGGAAGACCGGTGGTCCCGCTGGTGGTGGTCAGTAGGGCCACGTTCCAAATAGGATCCAGCCTCCGCTCGGCAAGCACGGTTTGGTCCACCGGTTGGCCGGCCCGTTTTTCAGCCATTTTGGTCAGGGAATAGGTCCCCTCCGGGGCAGACGGCGGCACCTCATCGTCGAACAGAAAGATGTATTTTAAGTGGGAAAACCGCTGCTGCAATCCCTGGTACATCTCGAGATAATTGAACTTGCGATAGATGTGAGGAATGATAACGGCTGTGGCCTCAGTCCTTTCCACCATGTATTCCAGTTCCTTCTGGCGTAGGTAGGGATAGACGGTTAAGGAGATGAGCCCGGCCCGCTCACAGGCGATTCTCGAGAGGAACCCGTAGACGCTGTTGGGAGACTGGATGATGACCCGGGCGAACTTGGGGATTCCCATCTCCACCCATGAAATGGCCATGGCATCCACCAGTTGTTTGGCCTCGGCCCAGGTGACCCTGTATTTCGCGTCCACCAGGGCCTCTTTATCCCCATACTCCCGGGCGTTCCTGTCGTAGAAGTCATAGAATGTCTCGTTGGTCCAGTACCCGTCCCGTAAAAACTCCTCCACCATTTCCTTTTTATAGCGAATCGGTTTCACACCAAGCCTCCTCATTTAGAACGACACTTCATCATTGACCCTAACCGGCTGCAGGCCCAGAGATGCCGGAGGAAATCCCCACGCAGGAACCGCTGAACCCGCGGCAGTTACTTTTCCCTTTCCTTGATGCCGGCCCTGAATCTCTCCCAGAAGTCCTGGTCCGTATCCTGCCAGGCAGCTCCCCACCTTTTTTCAAAATAGGACGCGGGCAGTCTTTCCTGCCAAGGCCTCCAAGGGTTCTCTCCCTTTTCTCTTGCCTCTAAGACATCATTCAGGAAGGTTCCGATATGGGTGATCTCCTCCTTGGGGAGGTACGAATCCGCACCCTCCCGGATGGACCGCACCAGATTCTCCGGCGTGAAGGCATGGGCGGTCAACATGATCGGGATGATGTGCTTCTGCTTGGCGATCTTCAACAGGCCATAGCCGTCCACCCCCATGATGTCCAGGATGGCGATATCAAATTCCCGAGACTTCATCAGATGTTCGGCCTCTTCAAAGGTGGAGGCCCTCGCAACTTCGCACCCCTCCAGCAGTTCCTCCAGAACATCCAGGATATCCGGTTCATCGTCTACAATGAGAACCCGCTTACCCTTCAGCCGTGTCGTGCCTGACATATTAAAACCCCCCTAAAATCCCAGTTCAGACCACCTGGCCTTGACCTTTTCCACCATGGCCGGATCCAGCTCGATGGGAACCGGCTTTTCCTTCCAGTCATAGGGTATGGTGGCGTCCAAAAGCAATCGGCCGGTAATCTCCCTGGAATCGATGGGGAGCGAAGGGTCCAGCGGGGTGGATCGTCCGCGCTTGATCACCTGGCTCCGGTTGGGCTGGAACCTGAAACTGAGGGCGTATAAGACCCTGGGGATATCCCACGGATCAATGTCATCATCCACCACGATCACCGTTTTGAGCCCGTAGGCCCCCATTTCCGTGGAAATGGCCGCGGTGAGGACCTGGTCCGCATGGCCCGGGTACATCTGCTTTACGGAGATGATGGCCAGAAACCTGCCGGACGCCTCCGGAGGACAGTAGACCGCCTTCAGCCCGGGGATCCTCATGGCCAGCAACTGCTGCCACAGGGTGGCGCCGTAGGAGAGGGCCATGGTCATGTGGGTGTCGGTGACGGCCCGGCCCACGGTGGTTCCCCACAGGATGGGATTGTTCCGGTGCGTGATGCATTTGACATCGATAAAGTTTCTGGGATCGGTTCCCACCCCTGAATAATATCCGGTGTACTCACCGAACGGTCCTTCTTCCATGAACTTTTCGGGATCCACTTCCCCTTCAAT
>JAIPDZ010000008.1 GCA_021737425.1 Deltaproteobacteria bacterium | reverse complement strand
ATATTTTCCAGAATTTTTTCCGCACGGAATCGCCGGTGTTTCCGAAGTGCTGTCAATTTGGCTGTAAGGGCTTGATCGTCGGGATTAAATCCGTATCCCAAGACATCCAGGGACACGGCCTTCCCGTCCTTATAATCCGCATGGGAAAAAGAGATGTTCAACTCTACACCGGTGAGATAGGCGATTTTGTAGTGGACCGCCAATCGTTCGGCAGATGCCTGGCAGGCGATATTGTCATGATCGGTTATGGAAAGATGGGAGATGTCCCGAGCGTGGGCGGTCTCGAATATCTCGGCCAGGGTCATCTTGCCGTCAGAGCCGTCTCTGGAATGGATGTGCAGATCAATTTTCATAGCGGTGTATCAATTCTGCTCCCATTGCCAGGGCCTTGATGTTGGCCGGCAGTTTGCTGTCCGGTAAGAAAGCGGTTAAGACCGTTTCAATATCCCCGGTATCGAGAGGAAAGGGAGACAAGGAACAAAGTGCTCCCAGTAAAATCATATTCAGCATAATGGGGCCGCCCAGTTCCACGGCCGTGTCAGTGGCATCAAGCCAGTAAAGCCGGCCCGCCGACTGGTCGAGGACATCCCTGATCCACTCAAGATCGGGATATTCCACATCACCGGCAATCACGTTCAAGGGATAGATGGGCCTTGCATTGGCGATGAAAACGGTCTCAGAATTACCGAATTCTTTCAAAACCCTCAAGGTTTCCAGCGGTTCCAGGCCGACCACCATATGGGCCATATTGGGGGGGATGAGCGGGCCACAGGTCTTATTTTCGGAGAGGCGGATATGACTCATCACCGGACCCCCCCGCTGGGAGAGTCCGAAAGTCTCACCTATGGTGACGTTATACCCCCGATTCACCGCTGCCCGACCGATAATCTGTGATGCCAGTACATTTCCCTGGCCCCCCACACCGGTGATAATGATATTCAACGCCATCGCCATTTTATTCCTCTTCCACCACTGTTCGCTCAATGGCCCCCTGGGGACAGATATCCGCGCAGATCCCACATCCCACACAGATCACCGAGTCAATCTCCGCCTTTTTACTCAGTGTATTCCATATGAGGCCGGGACAACGGAATATGCGCGTACAATACCGATTACACCCACACTCCTCTCCCGCGCAGGCGTCCGGATCAACCCGCATCCGATAGGGAAAGCCCCCTTCCCTCCCCTGGACCAGTGCGCACTTTCGGCGCATCACCAGCACCCTGGGCCCCTCTTGTTTTAACAATCCGTAGATGGTTCGGGCCGACTCATTGATGTCATAGGGATCCGCCACCTCCACCGGCATCCCCAATGACCTGCAGAGGCTTTCCAGATCCACAGGATCGGTGGGTTGGCCCATGGCCGTGGTGTCGATCCCGGGGTGAGGCTGAAATCCGGTCATGGCCGTGGCACTGTTGTCCAGGATCAACAGGAGGATATCAGCGCGATTGAATTTGGCATTGATCAGCCCTGGAAGGCCTGCATGAAAAAAGGTGGAATCTCCGCACACCGTGATCACCGGCTGGTCAAAGCCGAAGAGATCCAGCTTTCCATAACCCGAGGCCAAGCCCAGTCCCGATCCCATGGCATGCACCGATTTCACCTGGTTGAATCCGGTGGGAAAGAGTCCCAGGCTGTAACAGCCGATATCGCCGGACACAAATCCGTCCCTGTTGTCCCAGGCCAGTGCGGTTTTGATGGCATAATAGGAGCCCCTGTGCGGACATCCCGGACAAAAACCGAACGCCCTTGGCGGCAGATCTTCCGGCATAAGGGAGTTGACATGGGCCTGAAATCGGTCCTGTTCCCATGCCTGGTCAAAGTGCTCCCCCAACACCTGCAGCAGGATCGACGGCGAGAGTTCTCCGCACAGGGGGATATGACCCGAGGACCTTCCCATAAACACCTTGGTCCCCGTCTCCTCTCCCGCATCCGCACAAAAGGCCTTGACATTGTCTTCCAAAAAGGCGTCGATTTCCTCCACAAACAGGATTTGATCACATTGCCTCAGATGTCTCTTCAAAAGCTCCTGGGGAAGCGGCCATGTGGTTCCCATCTTGAGGAGCCCCACTCGTTCTTCAAGCCTTAGGATCTCCACACTCTCCCTGGCATAGCTCCAGGCACATCCTGAAGAGATGATCAGCAACTCCGGATTCTCCGGCCCATCATATGAATTAAAGACCGAGGTTTCAAAGTCATGGGCCGCCCGGTTCAGTTTTTCATGGCGTGCCCGGTCTTTGTCCACCACCGGAAAGGTGTGAAACGGGATATCCGGGTCGAACCGGGCCTTGACATCAAATTCGGGGAGTCCGCGGATCAATACATTGGACCGGGTATGGGACAGCCGGGATACACTTCGTAACAACACAATATTCTCTATGGCCTCTGAAAGCACAAAGGCCCACCGGGTCATTTCCAGGGCTTCCCGGGGCGTGGCCGGCTCCAGTAACGGGATACAGGCCAACCGCGCAAACCACCTGGCATCTTCCTCGTTGGTGCTGGATATGCCGCCCGGATCGTCACAACTCACCAGGACCAGCCCCCCTTTTGTACCGGAGAGGGATAGATTGGTCAGAAAATCCGAGGTCACATTCACCCCGTTTTGTTTCATGCAGGCCATGGCGCGACATCCTGCAAAGGAGGCTGCCGTGGCCGCCTCCAGGGCCACCTTTTCATTAACAGACCATTCCACATAGATGGGGAGTCGCTGGGAGGCTTTGGCCAGGTTTTCAATGATTTCCGATGAGGGGTTGCCCGGATATCCCGCACAAAAGGCCACTCCCGCCTCCAGGGCCCCTCTGGCAATGGCCTCATTTCCCTGAAGCAAAATTTCTTTCCCCCCTTCTCTGTCACTGATCATCTCTGACCCTTCTTCCTCTTTCTCTTTTTCCGCGCGCCGCATCCTTGAGGTGCTCGAGGTTCTCCGGGGGCAATGGGCCTGTTTCAAGCCACCCGTCTTGGCTCGCCTTATCCAGGAGTTCTGCCCCTCTTTGGGTCCTTACAATGACCGTGTTCCACTGTTGCTGCCCTTCCACCACCCCTACAGAAATATCGCTCTTCTCAGCGGTCATATCCTCACACAACAGGCACCCCTTTTGAATAGAGGGTCTGATCTCTGATAATGGGAACTCCGTCCACCCCTCTTCACTTTCCACCTGGAATATCTCCGCCGGGGGCGGCGGGATATCAAACTTTACATAAGGGCCTTTCACGCCCTGCTTTTTCAAGAATTCCACCAGCTTTCGAAAGTCAAGGGCCCAGGTGCAGAACAGGCCCAGTTTCATGGTGATCCGGTCGTCGAGATCACGGGGATCTTCCGTCGATTCAGCCATTTTGGCCAGGGCGCTCATCTGACAGGGCAGGCCCACCACCCCGATCTTCCGTCGACCCTGCTTGACCGCCCGGTTCAATGCGGCCAGGCCTCCTGACGCTGTATATCTGGATCCCGAGAATTGGCGCACCGCTGACTTGTCCTGCACTTCTCTTCCCTCAGGCGAAAACAGGTCCCCCCTGTCCGTCAGGACTGCGGATTCCATGAGCCCCTGCTCCAGGGCATAGGTCACCAGTGCCGTCACCACGCCCCCATATTGTGCGACCTCTCGAATGTCCGAATTCATGGCGCGGGCCATGAAGACCCGCTCTATGGGACCGATTTCACTCCCTTCACGAATTCGGGGTTCCCGTGTGCCCTGCTCTCGGGCCACTGGACACACCTGAAAACACCGGTCTGCACTCGCTTGGCACCTGTCCAAGACCACCACCTGACCGTCAAAGTAGCTGAAGTAAGGGCAAAAGCCCACACAGGCGCCACAGCGAACGCAGAGATCCTGGTTTATGATTTCATCAATAAGGGCTCTCTGTCCCGTCCCGGTTTCAGACATCATGGCTGACCCATCTCCCTTATCATTCAATTTCAAGGGTTTCTTATAGGGTACAAGTGGAATGGAGGTCAAGATGAAAAGTGCAGAAAGGCGGAAAGCAGCCGGCCGGTTTCAGGGTATGGAAACCCGGGGGGGACCCTACTCAGGCCCCTGCTGTGGTGTATCGGATTTTGTCTTTGTAATAGTGATAGTATGTAAAGACTTTTTCGATATAACTGCGAGTGGCTGGAAAGGGGGGGACCCCATTGTGTTTTTTGACCTTGCTGCTGCCCGCGTTATAGGCGGCCAATGCATAACGGATATTGTTGTCAAACTTGCCAATGAGCGACTTGAGATACCGCACGCCCCCGTCAATGTTATGTTCCGGATTAAAGGTATCCTTGACCCCCAGGGCCCGGGCCGTCCTGGGCATCAATTGCATGAGTCCTTCCGCACCCTGTGAGGATACAGCGAGCGGGTCAAATCCGGATTCAGCCATGACAATGGCCTTTACCAGGGCCGGATCCACCTGGTGATGATGGGCCACCCGGGTAATAATGGGATCAAACTCCTGGAATTTGGAAGGGGATGAGTCAATCTTAACCTTCTCCTGCCCCAGGTCCTGCTCAGGGCTACCCCTGTACAGGATCGGCGTTTGCTCCTGTTCCCTTTGCTGGGTTTTCCACCCGTTCGTGGAAATGGGTCCGTTGGTAAGAAGTGTAAAGGCGATCAACGGCACCAGCAGGATCCCTGTGCCGAGGATGCCCAGGAGCTTAGCTGGAAGTGATGTTACGAATGAATCGTCGTCCATTATCGACCTCCCGAATATCAAATTTTGGTAAATTTAGCTACGGCTGCCGTATTGTCAAGGCCTTTTTCCTGTTTCCGTTTGCCTGGAGATTGGGTACAGGATCTTATTCCCATGCGGTTCGGTGGAGAAGACCCCCTTGGCGAACGCGCTCTTACATCCGCACCAGCATTTTTTGTACCAGAAACCGTCCACATCCATAACCTATTCATTTCATAAAATTTCATCAGCGCTCACTCCCCCGGATACCTCTTAAAATGTGTGGCATTTCAGCGGACATTGTGCCCTTAGGGACACACTCCGCCTCAGTAAAGCCCGCAACCCTTGACTTTACGCCGTCTCTCGCCTAATAAAAAGGAGAACGTCATGGAGGGTCTCAATGCTTGATAAAATACGACAGACATCGGATTTCCTTGCCTCCACCGTATCAGGAACTCCGGAAATCGGTATTATTACTGGAACCGGTCTGGGCCAGATTACAGAGCAAATCCAAGAGAGTGTTCATGTGCCCTATGATCAGATCCCCAATTTTCTGCAGTCCACCACTGAAGGACATCATGGAAGCCTGGTGGCCGGACGGATTCGAGGGAGATCGGTTATGGCCATGCAAGGGAGATTTCATCTCTATGAAGGCTATTCTGCAGCCCAAGTCACCTTTCCCGTACGGGTGATGGCCATGTTGGGGGTAAAATACCTCCTGATTGGAAGTGCGGCAGGGGGACTCCATCCCCGGTTTGAAGCGGGGGATTTGATGGTGGTCACCGACCATCTCAACCTGCAGGGCCACAACCCTTTACGAGGGCCGAACCTGGACGATTTCGGCCCCCGCTTCCCGGACATGACTCAGGTTTATGCTGACGATCTGGTCCTTTTGGCCGGTGAAAAAGCCCGTCAATTGGGCATATCCCTGAGAGAAGGGACCTACGCGGCAGTGATGGGCCCTTCCCTGGAAACCCCTGCGGAAACGCGCTTTATAAGACAAATCGGTGCCGATGCAGTGGGCATGTCAACTGTTCCCGAGGCCACGGTGGGGGTCCACTGCGGACTCCGGATCCTGGCCATTGTGGTCATCACCAACAAGAACCTGCCGGACTGCATGGAAAAAACCACCCTTGACGATGTGCTGGCCGTGACCCGTCACTCAGGCCCTCTCCTGGCCAGGCTCTGGGAAGAAATCATCGAGGCACTGGGTCCATAAAGGCGGGCGGCAAATTTCATCCCTATCTGCATACTTAATAGGTATAGACCGGATATCCTGTAATGAGGAGATCTTCCCCAAAACGGCGGGTCTTTATCCTGTTGAGGGTGAGGCACTGGTCCATTTTTTCACTCCCCACACCGGCTGCCATGGGGATCCCGTCCTGGCCCCCCAGGATTTTCGGGGCCTTGAAAATATAGAATTTATCGATCAGCTGTTGCCTGATGAGTGACCCCATCAGGGTTGCCCCCCCCTCCACCAGCAGACTGGTGATGGACATCTCTCCTAATTTCTTCAACAGGGCATGAAGATCAATTTTCCCCTTCTTTAGGGAGACCCGGAGGAGGGTAACGCGTCCGGGGTCACTCCCCCTCAGGGGCCTGTCATACCCCGTATCTGCCCCTGTGACCAGCAGTGTCCCGGCCGGGGAGCGTTGGGTCACAATGGCGGCGTCCGGGGGCGTTCTCAAATGGGTATCCAATACAATGCGCAGCGGGTCTCTTCCCGGTCCCCTTTTGAGCCGGGTGGTCAAGGACGGGTTATCGGCCAGCACGGTGCCCACCCCTACCATCACCGCATCCACACGATCTCTCAACCGGTGCGCGAACTGTCTGGATGCCTCATTGGTCACCCACTTGGCATCTCGGCGTGAGGTGGCACACCATCCATCCAAGGTGAGGGCCGATTTGGCCATCACAAAAGGTCTTTCCGAGGTGACGAATTTTATGAACACCTCGTTCAAAATGCGGCACTCGCGCTCCAGGACGCCCGTGGTGACTTGGATCCCTTGATCCTTCAAAAATTGACACCCCCCCCCTTCTACCCCAGGGTTCGGGTCCAGCATACCCACCACCACGTGCCTGACACCGCTGGCGAGAATGGCACGCGTACACGGAGGGGTTCTCCCCTGGTGATTGCAGGGTTCCAGGGTCACGTAAAGGGTATCTTGGGCCGAGACCTTACCCAGTTTGCTGAGGGCCTCCACCTCAGCGTGGGGAAGCCCGGCCTGGTGGTGATATCCTCTGGCGATGACGCGATGGTCCCTGACCACTACCGCCCCCACTGCAGGGTTGGGCGAGGTTCGGCCCAGGCCCTTACGGGCCTCTTTAAGGGCCTCTCTCATAAATTTGTCATGGTTGGACGTGAATTCGGGCAACTCGTCTCCAACACAGAGAGATTGATCGGCCAAAATAATCGTTGTACCTTAGGACAAAAATGGTCCCGTCACTCAATGTCTCGGTCCTGCTTAGTTTTAAGTATTTCTTGAAGTTCTTCCATGAATTCATTGATATCTTTGAATTGTCTATAAACAGATGCAAACCGAACGTAGGCCACTTCATCCCATTCCTTCAATGCATTAATCACCTTCTCCCCCACTTCGGAGCTATCGATCTCTTTCCGGCCCGCCTCTTGGAAATAAAGCTCCAGCGAATCCACAAAATCTTCCATCTTGGTGACGCTCACTGCGCGTTTCTGGCACGCCTTTCGGATTCCAGAGATGATCTTTTCCCGGCTGAACGGCTCGCGCCTGCCATCCTTTTTAACCACCATAGGAAGGACATCTTCCAGCTTTTCATAGGTGGTAAACCGTCGCTTGCAGGCCAGGCACTCCCGCCGCCGCCTGATGGTACGTGCATCCTTGCTCAACCGGCTGTCTATGACCTTGTTATTGATCTCGGTGCAATAGGGGCACTTCATGGCTCAAACCTCTTAATCCGGACATGGGCTTCCTCAAGCAACTGATCGGCCAGGGGATCGTTATACCCTTCTCCATAGATCACCTCGGTGATCCCGGCATTAATAATCATCTTGGCGCATATGACACACGGCTTATTGGTGCAGTACAGGACAGAACCGGCAATGGGGATTCCGTAATGCGCGGCCTGCAGTATGGCATTTTGTTCTGCGTGAAGGCCCCTGCACAATTCGTGTCGGGTGCCGGAGGGGATATGACTGTTTTCTCTCAGACAACCCACCACTTCACAGTGGGGCAACCCTGCGGGGGCCCCATTGTATCCAGTGGCCAGGATCCGTTTTTCTTTGACGAGACTGGCGCCCACACGACGGCGCAAACAGGTGGAGCGGCTGGCCACCATCTCAGTGATAGACATAAAATATTCATTCCATGAAGGTCTGGGCAATGGTCTTCCCCTGCAGCATCATGGATCAAGGTGAGGGTAAATGGGAAAGCTGTGGCAGAGGGTGGATACGGTGCTTCGCACCGAGGTCCGGGTGCCGGCGGACCCGGGGGCTTTCAGAACATCACTGATGAGCCGGGCGATCTCTTTGATTTCCGGTTCTTTCATGCCGCGGGTGGTGATGGCCGGAGTCCCCAATCTCAACCCGCTGGTGACCATAGGGCCCTTTTTATCAAACGGGATACTGTTTTTATTGGCCACAATCCCTGCATCGCCCAGAGCGCGCTCCGCCTCCAACCCGGTAATCCCTTTTTGGGTCAGGTCTATCAGCACCAGGTGGTTGTCCGTACCTCCGGAAACCAGGTCAAATCCATGATTGACCAGTTCTTCTGCCAGGACCTTGGCGTTCTGAATGACCTGCACCTGATATTCCTTGAACTCAGGGCGTAACGCCTCCCCAAAGGCCACTGCCTTGGCCGCAATCACATGCATAAGCGGACCGCCCTGAACCCCTGGAAAAATACCTTTATCCAGCTTGGGACCATGGATTTCCGTGGTGAGGATCAATCCGCCTCTCGGCCCCCTCAAGGTCTTATGAGTAGTGGAGGTGATAAAATCGGCTTTTCCGATGGGCGAGGGATGAAGGCCTACGGCCACCAGCCCCGCAATATGGGCCATGTCCACCATGAGATAGGCATCCACTTCCCGTGCGATTTCACTGAATAAGGAAAAATCGATATACCGGGGATAGGCACTGGCGCCGGCAATGATAAGCTTGGGATGGTGCCTTTTTGCCAGCTCTCTCAATTGCGTATAGTCGATCTGCTGGGTATGGGGATCCAGCCCATAGGGAACGGCATGGTAGAACTTTCCGGAAAAACTCACCGGGCTCCCATGGGTGAGGTGGCCCCCGTGGGAAAGGTCCATGCCCAGGATGGTGTCTCCGGCGTTCAAAAAGGCGAGGTAAACGGCCATATTTGCCTGTGAACCGGAATGGGGCTGAACATTGGCGTGCTCTGAGCCGAACAGCCGGTTGACCCGGTCTGTGGCCAGGCTTTCCACCTGGTCCACGAACTCGCATCCGCCATAGTATCGGGCCCCGGGATACCCCTCCGCATATTTGTTCGTCATCACATTGGCCTGGGCCGCTATGACGGCGGGACTGGCGTAGTTTTCCGAGGCGATCATGACCAGAGTATTTTGCTCCCGGTCGACTTCCGCCCGTATGGCTTTAGAGACCTCGGGGTCCGCTCCTTCCAGCAAATCCTGATGAAACGGCTTACCTTCCATCAATTTGATTGATCCTCTGCTCATGACGTCCCCCGTCAAACGGGGTGGTGAGAAAGATATCCACCATTTCAAGGGCAAGCCCCGGACCGATCACCCGTCCCCCCATCACCAGGATATTGGCATCATTGTGCTGTCTGCTCAGACGGGCGGTAAATAGATTATGACACAAACACGCCCGTACACCCTTGTAACGGTTGGCCACCAGACTCATCCCGATGCCGGTCCCACAGATCAGGATTCCCTGCCCATACCGGGCCTGGGCCACGGCCCTGGCCACTTGGTGGGCGATATCCGGATAATTGGAAGAGGCTGGTCCGAAGACCCCTACATCCCGAACCGCCTCAATAGAGGCGATCCCTTCGAGATGGGTTCTGCAGGCCTCTTTCAGATCAAATCCTCCATGATCCGCCCCGATGATGATGTCCATAATGTCGATCCTTCCGGTTCCATGATGGTCACCGTCCCTCCGCGGTAATCCCAGACGGCTCTCATGAAAGGCTTGGCTCAATGTAAGCTGCAGGCGGCAAGACGTTACGAATGATATGCCCTGAAAATCAATGTGGCATTGGTGCCGCCAAAACCGTATGAATTGGACATGGCAATGCGAATGGGAAGCTCTCTGGCCTCATTGGGCACATAATCCAAATCACACTCGGGGTCCGGGGTTTCATAATTGGCTGTGGGAGGAATCACCCCGTACTTGAGTGCCAGTAGGGTGAAAATCGATTCGATTCCACCGGCACCGCCCAGCAGGTGACCGGTTACGGATTTTGTGGAACTAATGCAAACCTTGTAGGCGTGTTCTTTAAACACCGCCTTTATGGCCTTATTCTCCGACAGATCGTTGAGTTTGGTGGAGGTACCGTGTGCGTTGATATAGTCTATGTCTTCAGCTCTGATTCCGGCGTAATCCAGTGCCGCCTGCATACAGGTGATGGCCCCCTCTCCCTCCGGCTCGGGAGCTGAGACATGATATGCGTCACCGGAGAGACCGTAGCCGATGACCTCTCCATAGATGGGGGCCCCCCGTTCCAGGGCATGCTCCAATTCTTCCAGGATTAAAATCCCGGACCCTTCTCCCATGACAAACCCGTCCCGGTTCAATTCAAAAGGTCTGGATGCCTTTTCCGGATCATCATTTCGGGTGGAAAGCGCCCGCATGGAACAGAATCCCCCTAAGGCGAGAGGCGTGATTACCGCCTCTGAGCCTCCCGTGATCATGGCGTCTGATATGCCTTCACGGATCATTCGAAAGGCTTCACCCACCGCATGGGCGCTGGCCGAACATGCGGTTTCAATGGAAAGGTTGGGTCCCTTGGCCCCGAATTCAATGGCGATTTGTCCGGGAACCATATTGGCGATAATACCGGGGATAAAAAAGGGACTGATCCGCTTGGGCCCTTTCTCCAAAAGGATTGAATGATACCGTTCCAATGTGGCCAACCCACCCAGACCCGTACCGGTCACGCACCCCACCCTCGAGGCGTTTTTGGGATTGATCTTGAGACCCGATTCTTCCAGGGCCATCCTGGCCGAGGCGATGGCGTAGTGGATAAATATGTCAAAGCGGCGGACCTGCTGCTTATCCATAAAATCCTCGGAGGTAAAGTCAGTGACCTCGCCAGCGATTTGCGAGGAAAATGGGGAGGCATCAAATTTGGTAATGGGCCCGATTCCGGATCTTCCCGCACATGCCGCCTCCCAGTTTTTTTGGACCCCAGTTCCCAGGGGGGTGACCATGCCTACGCCGGTGGCAACGACCCTTCTACTCATTTTATTTCCCCCTAAATCCTGTTGTTGGAAGACCACTTTTGACAGCATGGAACCCTTCCCTGTCAAGGTTCCATGCCCCGGACATTGCATGGGTGCTGTTTCAGATAGAAATAACGCTATTTTGCTGTGGCGTTGTGGACATAATCTATGGCATCTTGCACGGTAGCAATCTTTTCCGCTTCTTCGTCAGGGATGGAGACATCGAATTCTTCTTCCATGGCCATGATAAGCTCGACCTGATCCAAGGAATCCGCCCCCAGATCATCCACAAACGATGCCCCGGGAACCACCTCTTCTTCTGAAACATCCAACTGTTCACTTATGATTTTTTTGATCTTTTCCTCAATCGCCGCCATAAAGTTTTCACCTCCGAAATGTGGTATGTTTTCCAATACATCGAGCCTTAATCCATTCTAAAAAAACCTTCGCCCCGCCTACATGAACAATCCGCCGTTCACATGAATAACCTGTCCTGTCACGTAACCGGCGCCTGGAGAGCAAAGCCAATACACGGCATCCGCCACCTCCTCCGGTGTGCCCATCCTCCCGATGGGAATTTGACTCAAAAAGCCTTGCTTCACTTTTTCTGGAAGCACCGCTGTCATCTCTGTATCAACAAACCCGGGGGCCACCGCATTGACCGTAATCCCTCTTCCGGCCACCTCTTTGGCCACAGTCTTGGTAAATCCCATAATCCCGGCCTTTGAAGCGGCGTAGTTGGCCTGGCCGGGGTTTCCGGTCTGGCCCACCACTGAGGCGATATTCACCATCCGCCCGCCCTTTTGCCTGATCATGGCACGAATAACCGCCTGGGTGCAGTTGAATACACTTTTGAGGTTGACGGCCAGCACGGCATCCCAATCCTGTTCCGTCATACGCATCAGGAGGGTATCGCGGGTAATGCCGGCGTTATTGATCAAGACATCAATCCTTTTAAATCTGGAAAAGATATTCTCAAACAAGGTATTCACGTCCCTAAACGAGGATACATCCACCCTGTGGGCCTCGGCCTCAATCCCCTTTTCAGTTAGAGATTTCAGGGTCTCATCACATGCAGCGTCATCCGGATCATAATGGACCAGAACGATCCGCGCCTTTTCCGCTGCAAATGCATGGGCCACTGTACGACCAATCCCTTTCGACCCTCCTGTGATAACCACCACCCTGGGATCGAAACCGGAATGGGAATTATCCATGACGTCCTCCATTTTTCATCCTCACCAGATCATTCCCCTCTGCAACGCATTGGGTCCTGCCAAACTCCATAGAGTTAAAGGGCACTCAGGTCCCCGACCGCGCTCAACTGGAGGCTCATTTTGTCCAACACACCGCTGTTCACATATTGAGCCGCCAGTTTAACCGCGTTTTTGATGGCCTTGGCAGACGACCCTCCATGACAAACCATGCCCACCCCGCGTATTCCCAGAAGCGGGGCCCCTCCATATTCCTCATAGTCAAATTCACGCCTGATTTGCCTCAATGTCTTCCCGGTAACGGCCTTGGTTATATGGCCCCAAAAAGAGCCGCTCAGTTCTCTGTCCATCATACGGGTCATGGCCTCCACAACCCCTTCAGTCACCTTCAGAGCGACATTTCCCACAAAGCCGTCGCATACCACAATTTGGGCCTTCCCGCCGAAGATATCGCGACCCTCCACATTCCCCATGAAATTGAGTCGGCTCGCCTGGAACAATTCCCGGGCCAGACGAACCTGTTCATTCCCTTTAGACCCCTCCTCGCCGATACTCAACAACCCCACCTTGGGATCCTGAATGCCGAGGCACACTGTGGCAAAGGCATGGGCCATGGCTGCAAATTGAAGCAGATGGCCCGGCCTGCAATCCACGTTTGCACCCACATCGATGAGAACCACAGGTCCGGTATCCGTCGGAACAATGCT
Source organism: Deltaproteobacteria bacterium (assembly GCA_021737425.1). Classification (GTDB taxonomy): domain Bacteria; phylum Desulfobacterota; class DSM-4660; order Desulfatiglandales; family Desulfatiglandaceae; genus JAIPDZ01. The sequence goes on along the minus strand of JAIPDZ010000008.1, from coordinate 23,138 downwards.
GGCAATGGCCGGCCGGTCCACCCCCTCCATCCGGCCCAGGGTCAGAACCCCCGCCGCCAGGGTGGCCCCGGAATTGCCCGCACTGATGACTGCATCCGCCTTTCCTTTTTTCACCAGATCAAAGGCCACGCCGATGGAGGTGTCCCGCTTCTTCCTGAGGGCCTTGAGTGGAGATTCTCCCATCTCCACCATCTCTTCACAATGGTGCACGGTGATGGGAAGCCGGGCCGCACGCCCATCCAGGGCTTCGGTCACCACCTGTTCGTGTCCTACGAGTATGATTTGGGTCTGACTTTCGGAGGCTGCATCCACTGCCCCCTGGACCACCACGCCGGGTGCATTATCCCCCCCCATGGCATCCACTGCTATCTTCACTATGCACTCTCTTCGGTCTTCAGTAGGGTCCTTCCCCTGTAGGTGCCGCACTCGGGGCAAACCCGATGGGGCATAACCGGCTCATGGCATTGAGGGCATGTGGTGCCGTGGATCAGGGTGATGGCATCATGGGACCGTCTCGTGTCCCGTTTGGCCTTTGACTTTTTCTTCTTGGGTACTGCCATGTCTAACTCCGTTCTAAGCACCATCTCCGCCGGCATAAAAATAATTTTTACTTATCTATTCAGCGGCTTAATGGCTTTTGTTAAAGTTATGGCTAATCTTCATTCAATCTCAGATCTTTTAATTTTGAAAAGGCGGGATGTCCGGTTTCCCGTTCACATGAACAAGTGCCTTGATTGAGATTCCGGCCACACACCGGACAAAGTCCGGCACAATCCTCTCCACACAGATATTTTATGGGGAGCGACAGGTAAATCTGCTCCCGCACCATGTCATCCACATCCAGGTGCAGGTCGTCAATGAACCGGACCGACAGATCCTCCTGCAGTAATTCGTATTCTCCCTGACCATAATCCGGAGATGTCACATCGAGAACAAGCCTGAAATCGGGCTTCAGATCGAGTGCATAGGGGTCCAGACATCGGTCACATCGAACGTTGAACCTTCCGGTCAACTGACCATCCACAACGTAATTTGTACCTTCTTTATGGATGGTCATCCGGACGGTCAGCGGGCCATCAGGTCCTATGATCTGATCATCCACAGCTTCACTCTGCCACCAGGTGGGTTGAAACGTGAAGTCGAAACGGCGAGGCTCATGTGAAATATGCCTGAGGTCAATGATCATCACCTAAAACCCTGTCCGCCCCCAATGGGCAACGTGCCGCCTCCGGAGCCAAAGCATGCAAGTATATGAAAAGTCCCTCCATTGTCAAGAAGTTTATCTTCCGGTTTATACATTGTCAAAATACAGCTGTGCAAATGCGGAGCGAACCGATGTGCCCGTGAGGGGCAAGCCGGTCTCAATTTACCGGCAAAACGCGCCAATTTCCCTTTTTTTATTGACACTTATGGCTTTTCCAGGTATTTTGAATACAGATATTTTGTCAACAGTACCCCAGGACGGCTTATCCCCTATCCCCGTAATACAGTGGGGGCGGGTGGATCGAAAAAGACTACCTTAATAAGACCATGTGGATATACAGAGAACGCCTCAATTATTATAAAAAGATCCGACGATCCATCTACGAGATCCTGAGAGATGCCCTTGAACGGAAATTGATGAAAATCTCGCTCGTGGATTCCTACCATAATTTTCAGACACATGATATTCCCTTCCGATTTGTGGACAAAAAGGAGCTGAAACCGAAATCCAAGAAAATGGAAAAGGAATCGGAATTCTTTAACACCTTTCTCGTGATCATGTGCGAGGATGTGGTAAGCAGCAACCTCAAAAACTATATCCGCTTCTTCCCGGAAAACAGGGTCATCAAACAGAATCTACGCTACCATGCCAACTTTACCATTTACAAACGATTTTATCAAAATCTGCGTTATTTTGAAAGCCAGCGGTTCCTTGATTTTCTGGAAGGATTGCTGGATATCGACTATGCCCTGCTCATTCAACCGGATCCCTCTGTGAAGAAAAAAAACAGATATTCATTAACCCATTTCCACGTAAAAATCGATTGGCCCATTGCGGATGCGGCCGAAGACCTGGCCAAATGGCTTCGGTACATTCAGCATAATCTGTATGAAAATGGCGATGAGCAGGCCAGGATACTCCAGAACAAGCTTTTCGAATATTATGGATGTCATCACAGCGTGGGAGGCAGACGAACTGCGGGACTTATTGCCGCACAGCTGTTACGGCAGCTGAACTGTATCACCACCACCTTTGTCTCCAGTTCCGAGTCCCGAACCCTGTACCGGTATTCGGAGCGGGGCATCTCCAAGTTTTTTTTGATCCAGTTGACTCGAGAGCAGGTAAATGCCTTGGCCCAGCGCGAAAACGTGGAGGCGGATTTTCTCGAAAGGTGCTATCTCCACCCGGAAGGGAAGAACTTTCTGGCCGTACTCGAGGCCCCTTATACCCATACGCGCCATTCCATGCCCCCGGAAGACGGGAGGCTCAGGAAACTGAGACCCGCCTACAACTGGCTCAGGCTCAACCAGGAACTGCTTCATCCCAAGCTGGATGCCTTGTCAGCCAACCCTATCCCCTACAGCTGGGTCTATGCCCCTGATGCGTGACCCGTTTCGCAGAGATTCCTTCTTTTACACCTGCCCCAGTCCGGGGACCCTGATTCCCTAACAAGGAGGTTTTTGATCACCCATGTCAACAGAACAGATCATCACCCGTTTTCCACCCAGCCCCACCGGCTACCTCCACATTGGAGGAGCCAGAACGGCTCTTTTTAACTGGCTGTATGCGAGACAAAAAGGGGGGAAGTTCATCCTCAGAATCGAAGATACGGATGTGCAAAGATCCTCACCAGAGGCCACCCAGGCGATCCTGGAATCCATGTCGTGGCTGGGGCTGACCTGGGATGAAGGACCCTATTTTCAATCAAGGCGGTATGATATCTACAATGCGGTAATTGATCGCTTGTTGGACAGGGGACAGGCCTATTATTGCCACTGTACGCCCGAGGAGCTGGAGAAAAGGCGAAAGGCGGCAATGCAAAAAGGGCTGAAGCCCAAGTACGATGGCAGATGCAGAGAACTGGGCCTGGGTCCCAAGGCAGAAGCCGTGGTCAGGCTCAAAACACCCCTTTCAGGCGCCACCCGATTCAAAGATCTGATCAAGGGGGCCATTACATTCCAGAATGAGGAACTGGACGATCTGATCATTCGTCGTTCAAACGGCAGTCCCACCTATCACCTGGCAGTCGTGGCCGACGACATCGATCTCAATATCACGCACGTCATCAGGGGGGATGATCATGTCAACAACACCCCGAGACAGATCCTTATCTATAAGGCCTTGGGAGAGCCTCTTCCCCAATACGGCCACCTACCCATGATTCTGGGCCCGGATAAGACCCGGCTGAGCAAGCGGCACGGTGCCACATCTGTCCTGACATATAGGGACATGGGCTACCTGCCCCATGCCCTGCTCAATGCCCTGGCCCGGCTCGGCTGGTCCTATGGCGATCAGGAGAAGTTTTCCTTGGATGAACTTGTCGAGAAATTTTCCCTCTCTCACGTGGGAAAGGCGGCCGGGATCTTTAATGCAGAAAAACTTCTGGATCTAAATGCCAGGTACATTCGGGAAACCCCGGATCAGACCCTGGCCCGGGAGCTCGGTCCTTTCCTCCAGAACCTGGGTCTCCGAGACATAGATTCCCAACGGCTCCAAGACGTGGTTCCCCTGCTCAAGCCCAGGAGCAAGACCCTGGTGGATATGGCCGAAGGGGCCCGATTCTGCTTTGAAAAGGAAATACAATATGAGGAAAAAGGGGAAACGAAATTCCTAACACCGGATGTGGCGAATCTCCTCATAAGGTTGCGAGACAAATTGTCTTCATTATCCCGATTCGACCAGAATGCACTTGAGGAAGCGTTTGCGGCCTTCCTGGACGAAAACGGGATTCAATTAAAAAAGATTGCCCAACCCTTACGAATGGCCCTCACAGGTAAAACCGCCAGTCCGGGCCTATTTGAAATCATGGCGGTCCTGGGTCAGAATGTGGTCATCCAAAGGATCGACAAGGCAGTGGCCCATATCCGGAACAAGCAGAATGCACAGGCCGGACAAAAGGGATAAATTCCATGTTTTGAAAAAATTCCTGGGGATTACAGGCCTGGAGGGGTGGCGGTAAATCTCAGGACGGTGTGAGGATTGTCACAAAAAGGGGGGGTCAGAGGGGTCTTTTTCGCTTCAGCACGAAGAGAGCGACAATTGCACCCACCAAAATCAGCAGGGTAAGCCCCTGGGTGAGAGTCATCTCGCTGCCCAGCAGCATGCCCCTGTCATCTCCGCGAAACCGTTCCATAAACAGCCTTGCCGTGCTGTGAAGGATCAAAAACCAGACAACTACCTGTCCCTGAAACTGCTTCTTTTTTCTTATGAACAGCAGGATGCCAAACAAGAGGAAACCGCTGAGCGATGCATAGATCTGAGTGGGATGGAGGGGAATATGTAAGGGGGCCAGGGCCCGGGGGTTGGTAAACACGATGCCCCAATCCCCATTGGTGGGCCTGCCATAACAGCACCCGGCCATGAGACACCCGATACGGCCGATCCCCTGGCCCAGGGCCAGACCCGGCGCCCACAAATCCCCGATTCGCAAAAAGGAAAGCCGGTGTCTTTTGACATACGCGATGACGGTTAACAGCGCGGCCACGATTCCTCCAGAGAAAACCAGACCGCCTTCCCATATCTTGAAACTGTCCAGGGGCCGATCCATATAGTGGGAAAAATTCATGAGCACATACATGGCCCTTGACCCCAGGATTGCGGCCAGAATGATATAAAACCCCATATCGGTTATCTGTTTGGGATCCAGACCCTCTGCCTTGCCCAGTGTAAGGGTCACCATGATGGCCGCAAAAAAACCCATGGCCACAAAGAGGCCATAGGTGTGCAGGGTGAAAGGGCCTATGGAAAACAGATCGGGAAACATAGGGGTCCCATTGCCTCACTCGCCGTGTGGACGCCTGAAAACCAGTGTGATCACCAAAAGACAGGTGCCCGCGGTTATGGCCGCATCAGCCACATTAAATGCCGGCCAGTGATAGGACCGGAAATAGAAATCGAGAAAATCCACCACTTCTCGGTACCGGATCCGGTCGATGAGGTTTCCGACGGCTCCCCCCAGGATCAGGGAGATTGCAAGGGTGGTCCAGGTATCTCCGGTCTTGAGCCTAAAGAACCAGATCAGCAGGATAGCGACCGCCGTTAGACTCGCCAGCAGAAGGAACCAGAACCTGAAGTCAACATGGGGGCCGTTCAACAATCCGAAGGCCATCCCCCGGTTGCGGATATGGACCAGGTCAAATACCCCCTCTATGACCGGGAAGGATTCATAGATCTGCAATCGCTGGGTGACCCACCATTTGGAAATTTGGTCCAGGGCCACAACCAGGAATGTGGTCCAGACCATTACCCGGTAATTTCGCTTAGTACGTTTCGGCATCGATTACAGAGAGTGGGATGTTCAGGGGTTTGACCCACGGTGGGGTCGTGCACCCAGCAGCGTTCACACTTAGGTTCCGAAGAGGGCAACACCAGCACCTTTACCCCCGGGAGATTTTCACTTTCCATCCCCTCTTTCAGTTCGTCCAGAGGGATCAAGGTGACGTCTGAGACGATAAAAATGGATCTCAGTTGGTCCCTGTACCGCATCAATTTTTCCATTAATTCCGGGGATAGGCCCAGTATGATGGCCGCATCCAGGGGATGCCCGACCGTTTTCTCCTTTCGGGCCAGTTCCAAGGCCTTGGTCACTTCTCTTCGAACCGCCACCACATCCTCCCAGCGCTGGGCCAGGGCCTTATTTCTGTGTTGATCATCCAACCGTTGGAACACGTCTGCATGGACACTTAAGGGGGCATCCTCCGCTTTCATGTATTGCCAGATCTCGTCGGCCGTAAAGGAAAGAATAGGCGCCATAAGCCTGACCAGGGTCTCCAGGATGGCGTTCATGGCGGTCTGGGCGGATCTCCTGATGGCGGCCTGTTCGGCCGACGTATACAGCCGGTCTTTTATGATATCGAGATAGAAGGAGGATAAATCCAGTGCGCAGAAATTGTGGAGGTTGTGGTAAACGCGGTGGAATTCGAATGCGTCATACGCCTTGAGTAAACGGTCGTTCAATTCCCAAAGGCGGTTCAGTGCCCATTGATCCAGCTCTTCCATGTCCTCGTAGGGAACGGCATCGGTCTCGGGGTTGAAATCATTCAGATTTCCCAGGAGGTACCGACAGGTATTTCGAATGCGACGATAGGCCTCGGTGAGCCGCTGCAGGATCTCTTGGGATAGTCGGATATTGTCCCGGTAGTCTTCGGCAGCCACCCAAAGTCTCAGGATTTCCGCGCCGTAACTCTTGATCAGTTCCTCCGGGGCGATGACATTTCCCGCCGATTTGTGCATGGCCTTGCCGGCGCCGTCCACCACAAACCCGTGGGTAAGCACGTTGCGGTAAGGGGCCTCCCCTCTTGTCCCCACAGAGCACAGGAGCGAGCTGTGAAACCAGCCTCTGTGCTGGTCGCTTCCCTCGAGGTAGAGGTCCGAGGGGCTGTTTAGATAATCCCTTTGCTCCATTACCGCGGCATAACTGACCCCGGAGTCAAACCACACATCCAGGATATCGGTCTCTTTTTGGAACCGCTCAGAGCCACACCCAGGGCACCGGGTGCCAGGCGGCAAGAGTTCTCTTTCCGACGCAGTGAACCAGATATCCGCACCTGATGTCTCCACCATTGCCGTAATGTGGTCGATGATCTCCTGGGAGATAACCACCTCGCCGCACGCTGCACAGAAAAATACCGTAATGGGTACTCCCCAGGAGCGTTGCCGGGATATACACCAATCCGGACGATTGGCAATCATGTTATAGATCCGCTCCCGACCCCACGACGGAATCCAGTTGACTCTCCGGATGGCATTGAGGGCCTTCTCTCTGAGCCCGTTTTTTTCCATGGAGATAAACCACTGTTCAGTGGATCGGAAAATGACCGGTTTTTTGCATCGCCAGCAGTGGGGATATTCGTGGATGATCTCTTCCTCCTTTAAGAGGGCCCCCACTTGGGTCAGTTTGTCGTTGACCGCCCGGTTGGCTGCAAACACCTCCATCCCCGCGAAAAACTCCACCTCCGGAGTGAAGCGCCCCGCTCCATCCACCGGTGAATACACATCCAAATTGTATTCAAGCCCGGTTTCATAATCTTCACGTCCGTGTCCCGGCGCCGTATGCACGCATCCGGTACCCGCCTCCAGGGTCACATACGGAGCCAACACGATCACGGACGAGCGGTCGTACAGGGGATGCCTCGCCTGTAAATGCTCCAAATCCGCCGCCTTGAGGCGTTTTACCACCTGATAGGGTTCCATGCCGAATTTCTGCATGCAACTATCCACGAGGCCCTCGGCAAGGATCATGATGTCACCCCCATCAGTCTCTACCGCCGCATACTCAAAATCCGGGTGAAGGGCAATGGCCAGGTTGGCAGGGAGGGTCCATGGCGTAGTGGTCCAGATGACGATGGACACCGATCTTCCTTTAAATAGAGGGTCCAGATTCGACAGGTCTGAAATCATGGGGAACTTTACAAAGATGGAAGGGGAGCTGTGCGCCTCGTATTCCACCTCTGCCTCGGCCAGCGCGGTCTGACAGGAGGTACACCAGTAGATGGGCTTTTTGCTTCTGACGAGGCTGCCGTTTAATGCGAATTTCCCAAATTCTCTTACAATGGTGGCTTCGAACGGAAAATTCATGGTCAGATAGGGATTGTCCCACTCCCCCAGAACGCCGAGGCGTTTAAATTCATTCCGCTGAATGTCAATGTACTTTTCAGCATACCGTCTACAGAATCCTCTGATTTGCGCCTGGGTCATCTCTTTCTTTTTGGGACCGAGTTCCCCATCCACTTTGTGTTCGATGGGTAGGCCGTGGCAGTCCCATCCCGGCACATACGGGGTGTCAAAACCAGCCATCTGCTTTGACTTGATAATGATGTCCTTGAGGACCTTATTAAAGGCGGTACCCATATGGATATGTCCGTTTGCATAGGGGGGGCCGTCGTGAAGCATGTATGGCTTTCGTCCCTTGGAGGTCTTGCGAATAACCTGATAAAGATCCTCTTCATCCCATTTTGCGATCATCTCGGGCTCTTTATGGATTAGGTTGGCCTTCATGGGAAAAGCTGTCTTGGGTAGGTTCAATGTCTGCTTGTAGTCCATAAAACGCGCCTCCGGGAATTTTGATAAAAGGGCAAATTATCAGAACCCCTGGGTCAAGTCAATTTCATAATCGGTCAATGATGCATAATCTGAGGTTGACACGCCCGGCGTTAGCCTGTATGAGAAAATTTTGTTCAGAAAAACGGGGTTCATCCAAAATGGAGAGGGGAGTGGATTATGACCAAGGGAAAGTGTCTACTGTTGAGCGCCTTGTGGTTTCTGTCCAGCGGATGCGGTGCAATGCTCCTGGCCGGAGCAGGGGCTGCAGCCGGTATTGCCGGGTACAAATTCTATGAAGGCGCCCTGATCGTCATTTACGAGGCCCCTTTCAAAAAGACCTGGGATGCCTCCCGACAGGCCCTCAAGGAAATGGATTGTACCATTGAGCGGTCCCAGCATGACATTACCTCAGGCACCATCTGGGCTGAGTTTCAGGACGGCAAGCCGGTCAATCTCAAACTGAATTATGAATCATCGGAAAAGACCAAGGTCATTATACGGGTGGGGGTGTTCGGTGAAAAAGAGGCATCCCATATTGTCAAAGAAAAGATCCGCAAGATCCTTTTTGAAAAGACGTAACACGGGGGTAGGGCCACAGGAATAAAGAAGACGCCTCAGGTGGAAATCCCCAATTGATCCAACATGCCGTTGGTAAAATTCAACACATATTCTCGTTGCTGTGGAGTGCAATATCCCGGACAGTCACACCGCATGGTTTTCAGGGTCCGGACAAAAAACTCCGCCTTGATCCACTGATCTCCCAACTCCAGGGCAAACACATGGGGTTGACAATCCGTGTGGAGGAACTGGGTCGTGCTGAGCATATCCCGGGGGACGGGAATCCAGAAGATCTGTTCCAGGCTGGAACGAATGGCCACTTTTTCGAGAAATGCGATGATCTTTTTCATGTCCGGGGGAGAAAATTCGTCGATCAGGTAGCCCTTCATGTGTCTCCTCCCCCCGCCTCGATGTGATCCATCTTCCGTCCCTTCCAAAAGGCGTCAATCACCGAGTAAAGCCAGAGGATTGCAAAGGCCGCGAGGATACACCACAAGACGGAAAAGTCTTCTGCTCTGAGCCTATTGAGTATCTCCGGGGGTGCGGATGAAATCTCACCGGATGGGAACACGGCATGGATGAGCCGGACCAGCTTGATGATCCCCAAGACAAACAACAGGAAGACCCCGCACAAAAGGATGATCCCTTTTTTCAAATCAGCATTGATGATTTGACCCAGTCCGGGGATGACGAATGCGGAACATAAGGGTGAAGTAATTGCTTTTTTCATGAAATCAGGCCATAATAAGGAAAATCAAAATTCCGTATAACCCAATACTTACACCTTGTCAATGTCCCCTATGCAAAATGTAGACAAATATGAAGATGACCCCTACCCTCCAAGTCAATATCCCCTGTAAGATGTTCTATGAATCCTACCTGGATCGTTTTATCCAGCATGGACTCAACCCGGAAATCGGGTTTGATGCCGATGCCCTGGATAGATACACTCCGGCTGAATTGGGGGCTATGGCCAGACGACTCCACCAAAACGCATTACATGTGACCCTCCACGGCCCTTTCATGGATCTCTCCCCCGGGTCCCCGGATCCCGAAATCAGGGCCGTCACCCGGCATCGGTTTGAGCAACTGATGGAGATAGTGCCCGTTTTTAAACCCAAGACCGTGGTCTGTCACACGGGATATGATCATCGAAGATACTGGCACATTCGCGATACCTGGCTCGAAAACAGTCTCCGTTTCTGGACATGGGCCGGGGATAAGATTCAAAACGCGGGCTCGGTGCTGGTCTTGGAAAATGTCTACGAACAAACCCCTCAGGAATTGGGCGAGCTTTTAAAACCCCTTCAATCCCGGGCGGTCGGCTTCTGCCTGGATACAGGCCACCAGTCGGTCTTTGGTTCAGCCCCCATGGAAACTTGGGTGGAAACCCTGGCGCCTTTTCTGGTCCAACTCCATCTGCACGACAACACCGGCAGCCGGGATGATCACCTCGCGCTGGGGACCGGCAACATTGATTTCAAAAAACTGTTCCATCATCTCAATGCCTTAGACAGATCCCCGCACACCATAACCCTGGAGCCGCACAGGGCAGAGGCGCTGTGGCCCAGTATAAAGTACTTGGAAGCGCTCTGTCCCTGGTGATCCTCTACCTGATACCCCCTTATGGTATTGCCTTTTGCATGTACCTGAAGTACGGTGAACCAACCGCTATCAAGTCTCATGACCGGGTTTTCGAGACGGATAAACCATGCAGCAGGAGTACTTTCATGACATCTTTCATGGACCATCCCCTTCCCAAATCAATGCCGGCCACGGAAAGGTGCGCCCGACTTTTTGAAACCCTGGACTCGGATGAACCGTTGGGGGTCGTCATGAGTGCCGACCCCGATGCCATGGCCAGTGCCCTGGCCCTGAAGCGGCTTATGTGGCGAAGGGTCAAGCGGGTTGTGCTGTACCACGTCAATCCCATTGAACGTCCGGATAACCTGGCCTTGATCAAACTGCTTAAGATCAAGCAAACCCGCATCCGTTCCATGAGGGGACGGAAAATCAAGAGATGGGCCATAGTGGATTCGCAGCCGGCGCATTATAAACCGTTCGAGAATCACCTCTTTGATATTGTCATCGATCATCATCCCCTCTTACCCTCCACAAAGGCCCGTTTCTTAGATGTCAGAGAGGATTACGGCGCCAATTCCACCATCATGACCGAATATCTCAGGGCCGCTAAAATTACCCCTTCCCCGCGCCTTGCCACGGCCCTTTTTTACGGCATCAAAACAGACACCGATGCTTTTGTCAGGGAATCGCTCCCCAAAGATATCAACGCCTTTCAATATCTCTACCGCTATGCCAACATGAACACCATAAAAAAGATTGAGTCCTCGGAAATAACCCGGGATACCTTGGACCAGCTCCGATTTGCCATGGAACATCTGACTCTGGTCAGGGATAAGGCATTTGTTTACATGGATAAGCTCTCCAACCCCGACCATCTGGTGATTATCGCTGATTTTTTCATGAAACTCGCAGAGGCTCAATGGAGCGTGGTGGCCGGGGTACACGAAGAAAAACTCATTGTTATTATCCGAAACGCGGACATCAGGGGAGATGCGGGAGATCGCGCCAAAAAGTGGTTCGGTTCGTGGGAAGGCCTTGCCGGGGGCCACAAGAGTGCGGCTCGGGCCGAAGTCCCATTGGAAAAGATTCATCAGGCAACCGGTAAAGACATGGATCTGGAAAAACTAATCCTTGCAAGGATTAAGGGAAAGAAATAAGCATCCACTGTTAAAGGAGGTGAAAATTGACCGATTTTAAAGGGAGAATCATTGACGCCGACCTGGTAGAGGACGTCAAGGAACTCATTGAACAAAAAAGGGCGGACGAACTGGAACGGGTGATTGACCAGTTGCGGCCCGCTGACCTGGCGGATCTCATCGAACACTTGGGCGCGGATGAGCGACTCTTCCTTTTTAAGTTGCTGGAACCCGAGGGGGCCGGGGAGGTCTTCGTAGAGATAGAGCACCCGATTCAGGAACGCATCCTCAAAGATCTGGACACCAAGTCCATTTCTGAGATCGTGGAGGAACTGGATTCGGACGATGCGGCCGATCTGGTGGGCGACCTGCCCGAAGATCGCGCAAAAGCGGTGATTCGATCTCTCGGCGATGAAGTCTCCATAGAACTCGAGAAGCTGCTCCCCTACCCGGACGATACGGCCGGCGGGATCATGGCCCTTGAATTTGTTGCGGTCAGGGCCGATGAAACCGTGCAGGATGCCATCGACTCCATCAGAGAGAGCGGAAAGGAGGTAGAAAATCTCTACTACATATGGGTGACAGATGACCACGGCCGGCTGCTGGGGGTAATATCGGTTAAGGATCTGGTTATTGAGTCTCCGGACGCCAAAATCAGTGACGTCATGAACCGCGAGGTGATCTCAGTGAACGCCGGCGCCGATCAGGAGGAGGTGGTTCAGCTGGTCAAGCGATACGACCTGGTCAATATCCCGGTGGTGGACGACCGCAACCGGATGGTGGGCCGGATCACCTATGACGATATTATCGATGTGATGGAGGATGAGGCGGATGAAGATATGTCCCTGATGGCAGGTGTCATCGCCCAGGAGATTACGGAAGAATCGAGTCTGAAAATCTCAAGGGCCAGATTGCCCTGGCTGGTCGGGGCCCTTTTCGGCGGTGTATTTGCCGCTCTGGTTATCAATCAGTTTGAGGCCTCCCTTGAAAAGATGATCGCCCTCTCTTTTTTCTTCCCGGTCATCATGGCCATGGGGGGGAATACCGGCACCCAGGCGGCCACAGTGGTGGTAAGGGGCCTGGCCACCGGGGATATCAGTCTGGTGAACATCGGAAAGCGGCTGTGCATGGAACTGCGGGTTGCCCTCATAAACGGCCTGGTATGCGGACCCCTTTTGGGGGTGATTGTAGGCCTCTGGCTCGGGGATTATCGATTGGGGATCATTGTAACCCTGAGCCTGACCCTCATTATTCTCATCTCCGGTTTGATCGGTGCGGCGGTGCCCCTGGCCCTTAAACGATTCAATGTGGACCCGGCCCTGGCCGCAGGCCCTTTCGTCACCACCTCCAATGATATCCTGAGTCTGTTTATATACTTGGGGCTGGTCACCATTTTCCTGCGAATGAGCGGTTGACTGCAAGGGCTGATTTTCCTTGTAATCTTATTACGGATTTCATATACTTCACCCTTAGGTAAAAGGCAACTTCCGGCAGCATAGGAAGAGGCTGTATAAAGAGTCACGGCAACACCGTACGATTGCCGGAGGGGATAAGATCAGAATCAAGGGGAGGAGAATGATAATGAAAAAACTGTTTTTGTTGATTGTTGCTGGATTATTCCTTTGTGGATGTGGCGCCGCGGCCAAAGAGTCCGGATTCTGGGAGCACAGCACCATGTACAAAAACTGGGATCACCTCAAATACAGCTGGTTCGGCTACAAACACCCCACTCCAGCGACCGGTCAGAAATCCCAGCAACAGGATTGGTGGGGGATACCCGTAGAGGAATAAGGAATAGGGATCGCCATAATGCTGTGCGGACCCGGCATTACCCTCCTTCCGTAAACGACCGGCCCTCTTTGAAAAAAGAGGCAATGGCTTCGGCCAAGGTGTGATGGATGCCGGGGACCTGTTCCAGGGCCGTTACGCTGGCCTGCGAAATCTCTTGTAACCCATTGAAATGTTGAAGTAGACGCTGCTTCCGTTTGGGACCCACGCCGGGGATGTCGTTTAAGTCCGAGTGGGTCAGGCCTTTGTTCCTCAAGTTCCGGTGATACCCGATGGCCCGACGGTGGGCTTCGTCCCGGATATGCATCATTAACAGGAGAACCGGGTCATCGTCTCTCAACGGTAACGGATTTTTCCGCCCGGGGATGTAGATCCTGTCGGAGGTCTCTTTTCGGCTTCGATCCGGTTTTGCAATGGACAAAAGACCCGGCACAGGGCCACGGGTATCAGCAGCCTTTGCATATCCTTTCCGCAGGGCGGCCTCCCGCGCATATCCGTCTACCACCCGCTTGACCGCTCGCAGGTGACCTTTACCGCCGTCAATGACAAAGAGATCCGGCAGGTTGCCCTGTTTCAACCGCCGTGCAACCAACTGGCCCATCATGCCGTAATCATCAATGCCGTCAAAGTCCTTGATTCGATAGTTTCTGTAATCGGCTGTATGGGGCTGCCCTCCCACAAAAGAGACCACCGATCCCACCGCCATGCCTCCATGGAGGTTGGAAATATCCAGTCCCTCAATGATCCTGGGGCGGTTGTGTAACCCTAAGGCCCGCTGGACACGATCCATAATATCCTCCTGTGCATCTGCGGACTGTCGCTGAAGCAGATTCTCCGCATTGGTAACCGCCATGGAAATCAATTTTCTTTTCTCTCCCCGTCGGGGGGTCCGAATCAGGATCTTTTTCCCGGCCAGACCGGAAAGCCACTCATTGATGGCAGCCTGATCTTCAACAGGATGAGACAGAAGGATCTGTGCGGGTAAAAAGACGCCACGGGCATAGTACTGCTTTAAGAAGGCCTGACAAATATCCGAAGGGGAAGCCGTTTTATCCTTGAAGAGGTAGCCGCGGGTCCCCATCAAATACCCTTTGCGGACATACAGCAGGACCACCTGGTGCAGGTTCCCCTTCCGGGAAATGCCGATCACGTCCTGATCCTCCATTCTGGGGGAAACCACATGCTGACGTTCCACTGTTTTTTCTATGGCCGCAATCTGGTCCCGGATCCCGGCCGCTTTTTCAAAATCCAATGCCGCAGCTGCAATATCCATGTCTTTTCGTAAACGTTTGAGGAGTTCCTGGTTTCGCCCCTCCAGAAAGAGCCGGACCTGGTGCACGATGTCGCCGTATTGTTCAGGGGAAATAGCGTAGGAACAGGGGGCCAAGCATCGATTCATCTGGAAATTCAGGCAGGGTCTTGATCGTTTCTTCAACTCCCGGTGTCTGCATTTGCGAAGCTTGAACACCCGGTCGATCACCCTGTGGGTACTGCGAACGGCATTGGCCGAAGAAAACGGACCAAAATAGAGGGCGCCATCCTTTTTTATCTTTCTGACAATGCGCAGATGCGGGAACGGAGAATGAATGTCCAGCCGAAGGCAGGGGTAGCGCTTGTCATCCCGTAATATGATGTTATACCGCGGCAGGTATTTTTTGATCAGGTTGCTTTCAAGGATAAAGGCCTCTTTCTCGGTGGCCGTCAATATGGACCCCAGTCCCTGGGCCCGCTTCATCATCAGCACCGTCTTTGTGGAGAGATCCGCATCCGGCCTGAAGTAGGACAAAACCCGCTTATGAAGATTTTTGGCCTTCCCCACATAGATGACTCGATCCTGTGCATCCTTAAACAGATACACCCCCGGTCCCTGGGGAAGCGGATTTCGTTTTAGCTGCTCGCTGAGCGGAATAAGAGTTCTGCTATTCATGTCCGGGTATCCTGGGTCATTCCTATGGGCTCATGGGCACGGCCGTGGAAAGAGGTTGCATATTTGTATGCAATAATGATACAGAACATCTCTATTCAGTCAAGTGCACTGTTTTACGGGAGGGACTCTCTGAAGCCATGAACCACGTCTCGTTTCAAACTGTTTTGGGTTTTGTTTTTCTCGTATGTTTAATGATTACAGGGGGATGTGCGCCAAAAAGGTTCCCGTTGGCGAGCATAGAGGGGGTTCCCGGCCATTTTATGCAAGGCCAGATTATCGATATGAAAACGGGAAAGACCATCACTTTTGCCCAACTCATAAATGCCCTTGATTCCGTAAGGCTCGTTTTCGTGGGAGAGGTCCATGACAACCCGGAGCATCACCTCATAGAGACGCAGATTCTCCAGGCCCTGACGGCCCGCCATGATACGCTGAGCGTGGCCTTGGAGTTCCTAACCGTCCCCCGGCAAGGTGCGGTAAATCAATACATGAAAGGGGACCTGGACGAAACCGCCTTTCTTGACGAAGTGGAGTGGCATAAGAACTGGTCGTTTCCCTATCACTTCTATCGCCCCCTGATCTTATCGCTGAGAGAAAACGGCCATCCGCTTTTCGCCGTCAATGCCCCCGGTCCCATCGTGAAAAAAGTGGCCCGGTCCGGTCTAAAAAGCCTGACCCCGGAAGAGCGAAAGCAGGTGGCCGATCATATGGATCTCGAAAACCAGGCCCACCGGGAGTATCTTCTTGAGGTGTATGAGGCGCATCCTCAGCGTGAGATGAAACATTTTGACTATTTTTACCAGGCCCAGTGTGTGTGGGAGGAGACCATGGCCCAGGAAATCGCACGCCGTCTCCGGAACACCCGGGGAAAAATGGTTGTTTTTACCGGCAATGGCCATATCATACACCATTTCGGAATCCCGGACAGGGTGGTGCGTCGAGTCCCCGTAGACATGGCCTCGGTCCTGTTGTACCCCTTGACAGAGGCCTCCCGCATGAACAAAAACATGGGCGATTATGTCTGGCTTACCAGCGGGTGCTCGGCCGGGACCCCCATGATGCACCCCCCGAGACCACACCCGGCCAGGTCAAAGGAGCCTTTACAAAAATGATTGGGGCGCCGTTCATGAAGGATCCTGTTTTTTAAGGTGTTTTCTAACCGGCAATCAACCATGATAAACTATACAAATGCACCACCATAATCCGGAATTTCACTTTTGCCCTGTATGCGGGGGACCTGTTCATTCAACGTGTATCAAGTGGGGGGAACCGGAAAGACTGGTGTGTTCGGCATGTGATTTTGTGCTGTACTTGGACCCCAAAGTGGTCTCATGCACTGTGTTGGAGACAGAGGGGAACATCGTCCTGCTAAAGCGGGCCATAAAACCCCAAAGCGGCAAGTGGGTTCTCCCCGGGGGCTACGTGGACCGGGGCGAGCCGGTACCCCAAGCCGCGGTAAGAGAGGCCCAGGAGGAATGCGGCCTGGAGATACGAATCAAAAGACTCCTCGGGGTTTATTCCTATCCCGGGAAGATACCGGTGGTGATCGTCTATATGGCGGAAGCTGTGGGCGGAGAAATGATTTCAGGAGATGAAACTCGGGAGGCCAAAATGTTCTCAGAGGCAACTATCCCGTGGCAGAATCTGGCCTTCCAAAGCACCGCCGATGCATTACGTGACTATTTTTCACATATAAGGACCCATAAAAATAATAAAGGAGAAAAAGCAAGGCATGAAAATGACACCTGAAAAAATCGATGCCCTGAGCCCTGAAAGACGAAAAGCGGTCATGGAGCGCTCCATGGAGGACATCTCTTCCATCTTTGAAGATGTCCGGTCCATTGTCAATGATGTCCGGGATAACGGCGATGCCGTGGCCCTCAAGCACTACGTGAAACACAAGTCCGATATCACCCCTGCTGATCTGGAAGCGACAAAACAGGAGATCGAGGCAGCATACCAAGACGTGGACCCAAAGGTGGTGGACGCCTTGAAAGTTTCGGCCGCGAACATCACCAAATTTCATGAGGCCCAGAAAGAGCGTTCCATGTGGTCCATTGAAGTGTGTGAGGGCATCCTGGCCGGACGGGTCACCCGGGCCATGGACGTGGTGGGATGTTACATCCCGGGGGGAAGCGCCATCTACCCCAGCTCCATCCTTATGACGGTACTGCCGGCAAAGGTCGCAGGTGTGGAGCAGATCGTGGCCATTACGCCGCCCAGCAAGGGGATGAAGGCCAATTCGGCCACCCTGGTGGCGGCGGATATCGCCGGATGTGACCGCATTTTCAAGGTGGGGGGGCCCTGGGGCGTGGCCGGACTGGCCTATGGCACAGAGACCATGCCCAAGGTGGATAAGATCGTCGGACCCGGGAACAAATATGTGACCGCCGCCAAAATGATGGTCTATGGGCACGTGGACATCGACTCTCCTGCCGGGCCCAGTGAGGCCCTGATCCTGGCGGACGATACCGGCGATCCGGAACTCATTGCCGTGGATTTCCTCTCTCAAGTGGAACATGATCCGGACTCGGCCGCGGTCCTGGTGACCACCTCCGAATCTCTGGCCACGGCCGTGTGCGACATCATCGCCCGGGAGTACGAAACCCTCCCGCGCAAAGAGATCTTTGAATCCTCTTTGAAAAAGCATTCCTATGTGTTTATTGCCCGGGATATGGACCAGGCCGTGGCATTTACCAATGAATATGCCACCGAACATCTCCAGGTCATGACCAAAGATCCCTTTATCACCTTGAACAAGATAAAGCATGCCGGTTCCATATTCTTAGGGCCCTACGCCCCGGTGCCGGTCGGAGATTATGCCTCGGGCACCAATCATGTGCTGCCCACCGGCCAGTGTGCCCGGATGTTTTCCGGACTGTCCCTGGATGATTTCATCAAAAAACCGACCTTTCAGTATCTGAGCAAAGAGGGGCTGGCCGGACTGAAAGACACCGTCATTACCCTGGCCGAGGCGGAAGGGCTTCCCATTCATGCCAAAGCCATAAAGGCCAGGTTTAAGTAGGAGGGACAGAGGTTCCAAGGTGTAAGGGTTTCAGGGTCCGAGGGTTTATCCCCTTGGGATTGAGATGGTACATCAAAACCCAAATCAGATCTTAGGAGGTTAGAAATGGCTGTAATAAAAGGGTATAACATGCCGGATGAGCTCTACTATCACGAAGAACACAGTTGGGCCCGGGTGGATGGCAAGAAAGTGACCGTGGGGATGACCGACATGTTCCAGAAAGAGGCCGGTGATATTGTTTTTGTGGACCTGCCCGAAGAGGAAGACGATGTGGAACAGGGGGAAACCTGTGGAAAAATTCAGTCCAGAAAATGGATCGGAAAGCTGGTGGCCCCGGTATCCGGAGAGATCGCGGAGATCAACGAAGACCTTGAAGAGGACACCAGTCTTATCAACTCGGACCCGTATGGGAAGGGCTGGATCCTGGTGATTGAGGCGGAAGATGAAGACGACCTGGCGGATGAGCTGGAAAACCTGATTCATGGGGATGCAGTGAGTGATTTCATAGATAAGGAAATCGAGAAGACCGAGGCGGAGAAAGCAAAGGCCTGAGCAGGGTTATGCCGGATACATGGCGTCTTTTTAAGGGGAGTGGGCATATGCTGTCCACTCAAGAAGGCCTGGCCATTGATGACACTCTGCCCCAGTCCGTGGCCTTACACCACTCTCCCCCCATACTGCACCTGTATACATTTGTCCCTTCCGTGATTGTGGGGAAATATCAGGATATCGAGGCGGCGCTCCGGCTGGAGCGGTGTCAGGCCCGGGGGATAGCGGTGAACAGGCGGAGCACCGGCGGGGGTACCGTCATCATGGGCCCCAGGGTGGTGGCCCTGGGCCTGGGCATTAATGTGGACTATCCCGGCCTTAAAAAAGGCGTGGGGGGCGTATTTGAATCTCTAAGCCGGGTGCTGATTCATGCCCTCCAGTGGGTGGGGATTGAAGCCTGTTTTCAGCCTAAAAACGATCTGGAGGCGGCAGGGAAAAAGATCGCGGGTCTGTCTGCTGCATCCGAGGCGGACAATAGCTTGCTGTTTCACACCAGTCTCTTGGTGGATTTTGACGTCTCCCTCATGCTCGACATCATGAACACCCCTCTCGTCAAGGTTCGGGACAAGGGATACAACTGCTTCAGCCAACGGATGACCACGGTCAGGGAGCAACTGGGGCATGACCTCTCCGTCGAATCCATGATGGAGGCAATCCAACAGGCCTTTGAACAGGAATTCGGCATTGCTTTCCAAGAAGATCGCCCCGACCCCTGGGAGCAACAGACCATTCAGCATTATATTCAAAACCGCTACACCAAAAGGGAATGGATCTTTTCCCACAAGCATCCCAGGTCCAGAATGGGGGTGGGCCAGCTCAAGAGTCAGGGAGGCCTTCTGGAAATCTACCTTTCCCTGTCAGGGGCCAGCATTGAGAGTGTATTGATCACCGGCGATTTCTTCTCCACATCCGCCCAGATACACCGTCTGGAAAACGCCCTGAAATGGACCTCGGCCCGGCCCGAGCATATTGAAAAGAACCTGAAATCGGTATGGGAAAAGGACATGATCTACGGGGTGGATCTGCCCACACTGACCCAGGCCATTTTGCTGGCCAAGGAGAACCAGGTGAGACTGTAGGATTGGCGATTGACGATTGGCGATTGTTGATTGGAAAAGAGGTCTCAAATAGCCATTGAACGCTCAGGAACTGAAAGGAAGAACAAAGGCTTTTGCGCATCGATGCGTGAAACTCGCTTTGTCTCTGCCCAAAACAAAGTTGGGCGATCATGTTAGCGGCCAATTGATAAGATGTTCGACATCGGTTGCCGCCAATTACCGGGCCGCCCTTCAATCGCAGTCCAAGGCAGCCTTCATCTCCAAACTGAGCATTGTGATAGAAGAGACAGACGAGTCTGAATTCTGGCTGGAATTCATTATGGACGAGGAATTAATGCAAAAGGAAAAAATTGTTCCTCTATTTACCGAAGCGCATGAACTTTCATCCATTTTTATCGCAAGTAGAAAAACCGCCCGGCAGGGCCGATCGTAAATCAGAAGGTACAGATTTATCATGTCTTTTCAATCGTCAATCACCAATCGCCAATCGCCAATCCAAAGCCCTGCTTACGCCAAGATGAGCCAGGCCACAGCCATTTCCCTGGACCTCATTCAGGGCAGGATGTACAGGGGGGCGGTAAACCGGTGTGTGAACCTGCTGGTGCATTATGATGAAGGGTGTTCAGCCAATTGTGCCTATTGCGGTTTGGCAAAAAAACGTCCCGGGACCTATCAAGACAAGAGTTTCATCCATGTGGACTGGCCGCTTTTCTCCATGGACCAGATCATTGAGGCCATCAACAAGGCTCCCCATTATGTGAAGCGAACCTGCATTTCCATGATTACCAACGGAAAGTGCCGCCGACACACCATGGAAATGACCCAACGCCTCAAGCAGGAGACCGATCTGCCCATATCCATTCTCGTGGCGCCCACCATCCTGGACAGGGACGATCTAACGGGCTATCAGGAAAGTGGTGCGGATAAAATCGGGGTGGCCCTGGATCTAACCACACAGACGCTTTTTGACCAATACCGGGGAACGGGGGTATCCGGCCCTCACCGATGGGCGAAATACTGGGACATCCTGACCCATGCCATTGACATCTATGGGCCGTATAACACCGGGGCCCATCTCATGGTGGGTATGGGCGAAACCGAAAGAGACATCATCACCCTCATGGACCGGTTGTGGCACATGGGCGTGTGCAACCACCTTTTTTCCTTTTTTGCCGAAGAAGGCTCCCGATTATGGGATCGGCCCCAACCCCCCTGGGATTCCTATCTGAGGGTTCAACTGGCCCGGTACATGATCGAAGAGCGATCTCTACGCGTGAAAGACATGACTTTCAGTCCAGAAGGCCGTCTCATCCACATGGGCGGTCCCCAAGATGAAGTGACCGCGGCAATCCATTCGGGCATACCCTTTATGACCACCGGATGCACGGATAACGAGGGGAAAGTCGCCTGCAACCGTCCTTTCGGAAATTGTCTTCCGGATGTGAAACAGTGGAACTACCCCTATCCGCCCAACACAGAAGAGATCGAGCTGATCCAAAGAAATATCTTTGGGCGCTAAATATATTTTGACAAATGGGATGTGAGGTGTTATAAATTAAAGTTTATGTCAGGGCCGTTAGCTCAGCCAGGTAGAGCAGCGGACTTTTAATCCGTTGGCCACAGGTTCGATTCCTGTACGGCCCACCATTGCAGAAAAGATCGTTGGACCGCATCCGGGTCATATGCCCGACGGTGACCATTTCTAAACGTTATTGGGTTAAATAACGTCCCCATCGTCTAGCCAGGTCCAGGACACAGGCCTTTCACGCCTGCGACAGGGGTTCAAATCCCCTTGGGGACGCCAGTTTTTTTTAAGGGGTGCTCATACCGAGCCACCCCTTTTCTATTTGCACTGAGCAGGACATCCCGCTTTTCCTTTACCTGTATATCCGCAAGGCCGCCCGGTTTCTCCAAAACCGAGGAAAACTCTCTTGAGAGATCATCCAGTTATTTGATAGGATAAAAAAAAGGGAGATTTCATCATGAACACCGTATTTCAATTCTCATCCAGTGCATCGCTGGAAATGCTGACCGGGAGGAAGGCGTTTGATATTGACGGTTTGCTCCATCTGATCAAGACCTGTTCCGAGTCGTCCATTTTCTACCACACCTTCTCCGCCTTTATGAAAATGCGTGAGGTTCAACTCCCGTATAACAGCGACTTTGCCTTTTGGGCATATCGGAGTTTCCATGAGACGGCCCTGGCGGAAAAACTGATGGTCATTGATTTTTCCGAGCATAACAGTGTAAAGCGGCTCAGGAACCGCCTGAGTGCCATCATTGAGGAGCATGTCCGTCACAATCCGGACTGCCGTAAAAAGGTCGGGGATGACCCCTTCTACCTGTACGATGTCATGCGCGTGGTCTACCTCACGGACAAATTCGCCTATGACCTCCCCTCTTTCCGGGATGCCATAGCAAGTATCAGCATCTATTCCCTCTATTACCATTACATTGAGTCGCGCCTGCATACGAAGCTGGAATGGGATGATTTTTCAGCGTGGATAGAAGAGAGTCTGGGAATGTCCGACCTGGCCCGAAACATCAGAAAAATTGATATCAATGTCTTCACCCTGGAAGGGCTCAGAGCCCGGATCATCCAACTGATGGATGAATATCTTGAAAATTGAACAAGGAGTTGATTCTTGGGGACAGAGCTGCCAGGCCTGTGAAACCCCCTCAGGAGGCGGCGAATGACAACACCGAGCCTTTTTGATTATCGGGAGGTGGTGGGCCCGGATATTATCGAGGAACTCACCATCATGGCTTCACATGTGGGGAGCCGTTCCATCAAGATGGTGAACTCCACCAAAGTGGGCGGGGGCGTGGCTGAAATGCTTCACCGGATAGTGCCGCTTTTAAATGAGATGGGTCTTACGGTGACCTGGGACGTCATTGAGGGAGAACCGGAATTTTTCGAGATCACCAAGCGGTTTCACAATGCCTTGCAGGGCCAGGAAGATCATTTCACGGAAACGGACTTTGAGACCTTCATGGCCTATAATGAGAAAAATGCGGAAAAACTGAATTTCGACGAAGATCTCATCGTCATCCATGATCCGCAGCCAGCGGCCCTCATACACTTCAACCAAGATCGTAAAAACAAGTGGGTGTGGAGATGTCACATTGATCTTTCCCACCCAAATCCCCAACTCTGGGAGTTTCTTAAGCCTTATGTGGAACAATATGATGCGGCCATTTTTTCGTCGGCCCTTTTTTCCCCGGAACTTACCATACCCCAGTATCGGTTCTATCCATCCATTGATCC
>JAIPDZ010000237.1 GCA_021737425.1 Deltaproteobacteria bacterium | reverse complement strand
AGGACCGCTTCAGGGAAAGATTTTTTTGTACCCTGTGTTCAGGACACGGAACCATCCGATCCCAGAGGTCTTTTTCACTCGGGATCCCGCCGGGGGTCCGCCATGGAACAGAAGTCTCCCTGTCCATGGAAGACATCGGCCTCAGGGACGTTTTTCTGCATCTCACCGTAATCATCGATGCCGCACTCTCAACCCGATGACGCCCCCCCAGGCCGAATGGGGATGCCCCGGGCCGGACCACACCCAAGCATCCCTGCGCACATTTTTCTTGACAATTTGTGATTTTGAAAGCTTATGTAACCTCAGGCTTTACAGGTGAGCCATCCCCCCGTCCACCCACATATCAACTCAGGAAAGCGGTTCATGCACAGGCTCCTGATCGTCGATGACGAACCCATTGTCATGGAGAACCTGGAGGCGCTTCTTACGGCCATGGGGTACACTGTATCCGGAAAGGCCTTCTCGGGCGAAATGGCGGTATCCATGGCCGCCAGACTCCTGCCGGATCTGATCATCATGGATATTGTCATGCCCGGGAAAATGGACGGCATCGATGCGGCCCAAGAGATCCGGCGGGCATCGGACATACCGGTCATCTTCATGACCGGTCATACCGATACAGAACTGATGGAAAAGGCCAAAGATTCGAAACCGTATGGGTATGTGATCAAACCATTTCAACTGGCCCAGATTCGTTCGGCCATCGAGATTGCGCTCACCCAAAAAAAGACGGTGGAGGCACTGAAGGCCTCGCAGGCAAAGATTCGAGGCCTGTCCGCTCACATGCTGGAGACCCAGGAACAGGAACGAAAACGGATCTCCATGGCCCTGCACGATCAATTGGGGCAGACCCTTTCTCTCCTGCGCGTGAGAATCGACGCCGTATGCCGTAAACTTCCCGAAACCCTGCCGGACCAGCAAACAGAGTGCAGAGAAATATCCGCCTATGTCAAACAGATCATCGAGGACACCCGCAGGCTCTCGCGGGAACTGAGCCCCCGCATTCTTGAGGATTTAGGCCTTTCTGCCGGCCTGAAATGGCTCATAGAGGAGGCGGGCAAACACCTCCGGGTGAAAACCGAACTGCATATCCAAGAGATCGATCACCTCTTCCCGGCCGAGACCCGGATCAGAGTTTTCAGAATCTTCCAGGAGGCGGTTTCCAACATCATCAAATACGCCCAGGCCGGTCGAATAACCGTGGTTGCCAGAAAAACCGGGGATATGGTACAGTTCAGCATCAAGGATGACGGCAAAGGGTTTGCTGCAACCCATATTCTAACCTTGGATTCCACTGAAAAGGGACTGGGCCTGGCCACCATGGAAGAGCGGGTGAACATGCTGGGTGGCGAATTTGACGTGGTGTCCCGAAAGGGAGAGGGCACTGAAATCCGTTTTTCAGTGCCCACCCAGTAAAGACCCAAGGGAGGTAAAGCAATGGGAAGTTATGCAATCGTCCTCGCCGATGACCATACCATCTTCAGGACCGGCGTCAAAAAGATTTTGGAAGAGACGGGAGAGCTGAAAGTGGTGGGTGAGGCCGAAGACGGACTGGCTCTTCTGGATTTTCTGAAAAACCATGAGGCGGACATGGTGCTGCTCGATATCTCCATGCCCAATCTGCGGGGAATCGAGGCCGCCCGGGAGGCCAAGAGCATCCGCCCCGACATCAAGATTCTGATCCTGACCATGCACAAAAACGTGCAGTACTTGGCCAATTCAGTGGATGCCGGTGCAGATGGATACCTGCTGAAGGAAGATACCGCTGAAGAGCTTCTGGAGGCCATTGCCAGGCTCCGAAAAGGGGGCCGGTACATATCCCGCACCCTTTCCATGGACATGACAGAGGATTTTTTCAAGAAACGGGGCCAGGGACCCGGGTCCGGCCCGGCGGATCTGAGCATCCGGGAAAGAGAGATATTGAAATTTGTTGCTGAGGGAAAGTCGAGCAAGACCATCGGAAAACTCCTTTTCATCAGCCCCCGCACGGCAGAGCATCACCGGGCAAATCTTAAAAAGAAACTGGGGCTGAACAGTACGGCCGAACTAGTTAAATACGCCATCAAAGAAGGGTATACCACCATAGAGGAACCAACCACCTAGGACTACTACCTAACATTTACCTCCAAATAATACCACCTTTCAAATATGGACTTTTCTTCCCCTAAAAATAAGAGTACACACCGTTGATCCGTGCTTACAAACGTGATAGATTTATAATCTTTTCTTCTTAGAAACGTTGTGGGGTTTCACTCGGCGTGGAGCGAATGCGTTTTGCCCCGTTTGTCCCCTGTAACGGAATTAGAAAACCGGTTTTATGTAAGTTGTTACAGAATCTTGCTTTACTTCACAAATACTGCAATCATATATCAAGCTTGACATATCTAATTTGAATTCCTATAATTTCCGGTGCTTGGGGGAAGCATATATAAATAACAGGTTTCCCTAATAGCATAGGTCAACAATTAACTCGTGATCAGGAGGTGCCGAATGAAACAGGAAACAGAGTTCTACGAAAGGCTGGAAAGCAAGGGAATCTCACGAAGGGATTTCATGAAGTACTGCGGGATGTTAACGGCCACCATGGGGCTGTCATCGTCCTTTATCCCCCAAGTCGCCAACGTCTTTGCGGCCCCCAAGCAGAGGCCCCCGGTGGTCTGGCTGCACTTTGCCGAATGTACGGGGTGTTCAGAGGCCACCCTCAGGTCCATGTATCCCTGGATTGATGAACTGGTCTTGGAAATCCTGGACATTTCCTACCATGAAACCATCATGGCCGCAGCCGGCCAGCAGGCCGAGGATGCACTGCATCATGCGGTGAAGAAGTATGACGGGAAATTCATCTGTGTGGTGGAAGGGGCCATTGCCACCAAATACAACGGGGCCTATGGGAAAATCGCGGGGCGGACATTTCTGGATATCGCCAAAGAGGTCTGTCCCAAGGCCGCTGCAGTCATTTGTATCGGCGCCTGCGCCACCTACGGCGGCATACAAGCCGCAAGCCCCAATCCCGGTGGATACAAAGGCGTTGGTGACGCCCTGGGGATCAAAACCGTCAATATAGCCGGTTGCCCGCCCAATCCTATCAATCTGGTGGGAACCATTGTCAATTACCTGCTCTTGGGAAAACTCCCTGCGGTTGATGATCTGGGAAGACCCCTCTTTGCCTATGGGAAGACCATACATGATCAATGTCCGAGAAGGTCCCATTATGAAAACGGTGAATTTGTAGAAGAATTCGGCTCCGAAGAAGCGGCCAAAGGCTACTGTCTCTACCTGGTGGGCTGCAAGGGTCCCTACACCTACAACAACTGCCCGGTGGCCAAGTTTAACGACGGCACCAGTTGGCCGGTTGAGGCAGGTCACCCCTGTATCGGATGCAGTGAGCCCGGCTTCTGGGATTCCATGACCCCCTTCTTTGAAGAGAAGGAATGACCCGATTCCCCACATGGACATTGATGAATATACGCTATAGTTAAAGAGAGGAGACCATAATGAGTAAAAAAATCGTAGTTGACCCGATTACCAGAATAGAAGGGCACCTCCGCATCGAAGTTGAGGTGGAAGGGGGCAAAGTCAAAAACGCGTGGAGTTCCGGCCAAATGTTCCGAGGCATTGAAATCATTTTACAAGGCCGGGATCCACGGGATGCACCACTTTTTACCCAGCGCTCCTGCGGCGTCTGCACCTATACCCATTACCTTGCCTCCATCCGGGCGGTGGAAGACGCCATAGGAGTACAGATTCCGGACAATGCCCGCATCATCCGGAACCTGCTTCACGGGGCCCAATTCCAGCATGATCATATCGTCCATTTTTATCACCTGCACGCCCTCGACTTTGTGGATGTGGTGGACGCCCTCAAGGCTGATCCCAAGAAGACCGCGGCCTTGGCGGACAATGTCAGCAATGATCCTCACGGGGGCGCATCTTACTTTAAGGAGGTGAAGCAGCGGATCAAGACCTTTGTGGACAGTGGGCAATTGGGACCTTTTTCCAATGGATATTGGGGAAGCCCTGCCTACAAATTGCCCCCTGAGGCCAACCTCATGGCTGCGGCCCATTACATTGAGGCCCTTCGGCTTCAGGCCAAGGCGGTGAGAATGCATGCCATATTCGGGGCCAAGAACCCCCATCTTCAGTCCCTGGCCGTGGGCGGGGTGACCAGTGTGGCCGATTTAACCCCGGATCGCATCGCCGAATTTTTGTATATCTGGAAAGAGACCCAGGATTTTGTCAAAAATGTCTATGTCCCGGATTTGATCGCCATTGCCTCCTTCTATAAGGAGTGGGGCAGCATCGGCGGCAACCAGAATTTTCTGGCCTGGGGAGACCTGCCCCAGTCGGCGGAAGAACCCCAAAGTCTCTTCCTCCCCCGCGGCGTGATCCTGAAACAGGACCTCAAGAATGTGAAGATGGCCGAGCCGGAAAAGGTCACCGAACATATTGCCCGGTCCTGGTATGAAGGAAACGGGGCCAGGCATCCCTACAAGGGCGAAACCAAACCGCTTCAAGAAGACCCCAAATACGATACCGACGCCCGCTACAGCTGGCTCAAGGCGCCCCGGTATAACGGGGAACCCTGTGAAGTGGGTCCTCTGGCCCGGGTGTTGGTGGCCTATGCCAGTGGAGACAAGACCTTTCAGGAAATCGTCAACAGCACCTTGCAGAAACTTGATCTCCCCGCCTCAGCCCTGTTCTCCACCCTGGGCCGCACCGCGGCCCGCGGACTGGAGACCCTGGCCATCGGCGATGCCATGGAAGGGTGGGTCATGGAGCTGGTGGGCAACCTCAAGAAGGGGAATACCAAGACCTGTGAATCGTGGACCATGCCCAAGAGCGGGAGAGGGTGCGGGCTCAATGACGTAGCCCGAGGCGCCCTGGGCCACTGGATTGAGATTGAAGACAAAAAGATCAAGAACTACCAGTACGTGGTCCCCTCCACCTGGAATCTGGGGCCCCGTTGTGAAAAGGGGAAAATGGGACCGGTGGAATCGGCCCTCATCGGAACCCCGGTGGCCGATCCCAAGAGTCCCCTGGAGATCCTCAGGACGGTCCATTCATTTGATCCGTGCATCGCATGTGCCGTGCACGTGATCGACCCGGATTCCAATGAGGTGTATAAAATCCGAGTGGTGTAACCCATAAACCCAATAGGACACTCCCAACGCCCATTTCCCTTGCTTCAAAGGGAGATGGGCGTTTTTTACTTTCGTCCGCATGCAAGGCCTGTTATATTTTCCCGAACTTCCCACCAACTTATATGACGAGGCCTTGGGTTTATGAAATTCCTCGGAAAACTGCCCGGACCCGAAAGCTGGTTGCGGTTCATTGTTTACCATCCCTGGCAGATCCTTTTTTCCATTTCGCTAATCACCCTATTCTTCGGGATCCAAGCGCCCAAGCTCCGGTTTGAGACCTCCATTTATGATCTCACCATTCAAGACCTCCCCAAAACCATTGAATATCATACGTTCAAGAAGGACTTCGGGTGTGAAGAAATCATCCTAATTGTGGCCAGGACCCGGGATGTGTTCCTGCCGGAGACCTTTGCTCAAATCGAAAACCTGGCGGACCAACTTGCCCAAGTTCAAGGCGTAAGGCGGGTCATCAGCCTTCCCGGCATCCGCAAGGCCATGGATATTACGGAAAAGTGGGACCTTGAAGGATTCAGGCAAATCCTAAGGCCCATCACTTTGTTCGAACGAAATATCCTGTCCGCGGACGGAAAAACCAGTGTGATTTCCCTCATCCTTGACGATGTTCGGGAAAAGGACCGCGTTATCGACGCCACGGAAAGGATCCTCAAAGACCGGCAGGGCTTCGTGACCCTTTATCAGATCGGAATGCCTATTGTTTCCAAGGCCCTGGCCGAGTTTACGGAAAGGGACTTTTTAAGGCTGCCGTTGATCACCTTTTCCATTATCCTGTTCATGCTGTTTTTGTTTTTCCGAAATGTCCGCGGGGTATTGATCCCATCAGGGTCCGTGCTGATCGCTCTCACCTGGACATTCGGTCTCATGTCCCTCACCGGAACCCCCCTTTCTCTCTTGACCATGATCGTCCCCATCTTTCTCATCGCCGTGGGGACCGCCTATTGCATGTATCTTTTTCCGCAATATGCGCATGCCGCTAAGACCGCGGACACAGCCAAGGAAGCAGCCCTCAATACCTTTTCGAGGATCGGATTTCCCACCGCCCTGGCCGTCTTCACCACCACCATCGGTCTGGGCTCGCTGCTCATCAATAAAATCAGTGAGATTCGTTCCTTTGCGCTGTTTTCATGCTTTGGAATACTCTCTATGCTAATCATTATGCTCACGCTCCTTCCTGCCATTACAGGATTGCTGCCGTTGCCAAATAAGACCAGGGGCGGGCAGGGCCAGAATCGGGCCGGTCTCTTGGACCGACTCCTGGACGCCATTATCCATATCAACCTGCATCATCAAAAAATCACCCTTCCCGTCATTGCAGCCATCGGCGTAGTGGGCATCATGGGCCTTCTCCGAATCGAGGTGGAGACCAACCCGGTGGATTTTTTCAAGGATAACACCCCGGTGGCCACCCATTTTTCAGACATCTGTCAGGATATGGCCGGCAGCTTTCCCATTAATGTGGTTATTGAAAGCCCGGAGGGTGGGTACTTTGAAGACCCCGGTCATCTCCAGGCCATAGACCAGCTCCAGCAATTTTTATCCTCATTGAACGGGGTGGATAAAACCATCTCTTTTACCGACTATCTCAAACTAATCAACTACGCCACCAATCAATACAAGGAGGAATTCTACACCCTGCCTGAAGAGGCCTTTGAAGTTAGGATGCTGGTCAACAGCTTCAAGACCATGTTGGGCCGGGACATGCTGGCCCGATTCATGGACGGGGATTTTTCGAAAACCAACATCCTTCTGAGGACCCATTTATCCAGTTCCAAAGACTTTCTGGCCATCCAGACCCAAATCGAGGAGCACCTTCGCCAGCATTTTCCTGGAAGCTTCTCCTTTCAAGTGACCGGTATCGGCATCGTCGTTTCCCACAGCAGCCAGCTCATCACCGAAGGTCAGGTTAAAAGCCTCGGAT
>JAIPDZ010000236.1 GCA_021737425.1 Deltaproteobacteria bacterium | reverse complement strand
GATTTTGTCCACCTCAGACAGGTAGGCCAGGCCGTCGACGTCCCGGTACATACAATCGTCATGGTAGGTGCAGTGGTCCTTCCATCCCCCGGTGATATCGGTCAGAGACTGCAGCACGTTCGCTCGGGGCAACGCATCAAAGTTATCTGAGATCACCGGAGCCGGGATGCTGATTTCACCCACCTGATCCCCGGTATCATTGTTCTTGGATCCGGCGGCGTACAGGGACCCGGGGTATCCGTCCGATGCGCCGGAAGGATCACCGCCCGGATAATAGGCCAGTGCGTGGCCGCTGTAGGCCCATGCATCCCCTGCCGGAAATGCGAAGGCCCCCTGGTATATCAGGTCCCGGGCGGAAACAAGACGGCTTCCATCTTGAGCAAGTGCCGCCGGAGGGGTAAACCCCTTGCCGAAAACCAAGGCGGAGAGGATGAAAATGATAGGATATATCCTTTTCATGGTATTCCCCCCAGGGGCTTTCTTCAACTGAGTTCCATGCCTTTGCTGCCCCGTTACGGTGCAGCCCGCTCCCCTTCAAAAGCGGCCACCACCCGTTCCAACTCAGCCATGCTGTCCGCACGGAGGTGGGCATTTAGTTCCGGGTTCCGGTAGGCCACGAAGTGGACCCCCGAGGCCCGGGCCGTTTCCAGGTCCACTAAGGAATCTCCCACGTAGATGGCCTGGGTGGGTTGGATCTCAAAAAAATCCAGGATCTTATGGATGGATTCGGGATGGGGTTTGGGACGGGTTACATCCAAGGAAGAGACCACCATATCAAAATATTCGGCCAGTTCGTAGACCTCCAGCACAATGGGAAGGGTGTTGCTCCGGTTGGTGGCCACGGCCAGTGCCATCCTGGATTTCAATGTCCCGAGCAGTTCCTTGAGCCCCGACTCCATGACCATGTCCTGGATAAAGGGGGTGTAGTCCATGTCCATTCGATAGGCCTGGGCCGCCTCCGTATGCGGGGTGCCTTCAAAGATATGGCGCACGGACTTGTCCGCCGTGTGCATGTGGACATAGGCCTCCTGGGATTCATTCATGGGCGGGAGCCCGAAACAGGCCAGGAGGTGATTGTAATAATTGATATTGGCCTGGCGGGAATCAAACATGACCCCGTCGCAGTCGAATATGACGCTGGATATACCGTTTTTGGACATAAGGTTCGGGTTACCCCCCCCATAGGAGCCAAGTTCAAAATGAGGACCACTTTTTAATTGTTCAGGCAAAATCCGAATGTTCAAGTGTGATGGTGTCGTAACAAGTCGTCACCCCGTTGAAAAACGGGGTCCGGGAGTTTCACATCTTCTTTATAACACTGGATTCCGGCTCCCGGATCGGAGTCCGGGACAAGCTTCGCCGAAATGACGGAAAGAGTGCATTTTTGACTTTTTACGAGACCGTCAAATTTAAATAACCAATTTCAAAATAAGAAGCTGAGATCTTGAAAGTAGGGTGTTTTGGTCATTGTTTCGTATTTCGCATGCCCCGTTAAACCTCTCTTACCGTTTAACTGGGGTGCTTCTTACTTCGAGTCTGTTCACCGAAAGACGGCGTTTTCGGTCAACCACTGATTAGAAAGCATAAGGGATCGCCAGGGCGGTGTCAAATCGGAAACCCATCAGGCCCTTTATTGTGGATTTTGTCGGAATATCCAGGCGCTGGAAAGTGGCACCCTGTTCGGCCGCCCCAAGGCGCGGCCCCTGTCACAAATCAAGACCGCTCAAGGCCCCTTTCAGCTCAGGGAACTGAAACGAAAACCCGGCCTCGGTGAGCCGCCGGGGCAGGACCTTCTGCCCCTTTAAATAGAGGGAACTGGATTCCCCCATAAGGGACCGGACCGCAAAGGCGGGCATGGCAGGCATGACGGCCGGTCGATTCAGTACCTCCGCCAGGACCTGGGTCATCTCTTTGTTGGTGACCGGATGGGGGGCGGTACAGTTGACGGGGCCGGACAGCTCCGGGTTTTCCAGCAGAAGAAGGTAAATGCCGGCCAGATCCTGCTGATGGATCCAGGAAACCCACTGCTTCCCGCTTCCCAGGGGGCCGGCGAGGCCCTTTTTAAAAAGCGGCACCATTTTCTGAAGGGCCCCGCCGCGCTCGCCCAGGATGAGCCCGAAACGGCAGATCACCACCCGGGCCCCCTTGCTCTGGGCGGCCATGGCCCCGGCCTCCCATTGCCGGCACACGGAGGCCAGAAAACCGTCTCCCGGGGGTGAATCCTCATCTAAGGCCTCATCCCCGTGAAAGCCGTAATAGCCCACCGCAGAGGTGCTCGCCAGGGTGGTCCCGGAGGCGTCGGGGGAGAGCGCTTCCACCAGGTTTCGGGTGGTCTCCACCCGGCTGTCCAGGATCCGTTTCTTGGCCTCCCGGGTCCATCTTTTAAACACCGATTCACCGGCCAGGTTGATGATGACCTCATGTCCGGCCATTTGCTCCTGCCAGGGGCCGGGTAGGGTGGGATCCCCCTGGAGCAGGGAAACCCCCTCAGGTGTCTCCTCGTCCCCCCGTACAGAGCGGGTGAGCACCGTGACCTGGTGGCCTTGGGCACACAAGGCACGGGTCAGCAGGGTCCCTACAAATCCTTTTCCGCCGGTCATGAATATCCGCATGGCTCATCCTCCAATCTTATGGTTCTTTGACAGGATTTACCGGATGAACTGGATGAAAAGGCCCATACGCCTTCACATCCGTAAACCCCGACACCCGACACCTGAAACCTGACACCTGACACCTGGTGTACAACAAAACCCCCTACGTAAACAACAGCTCGTGCACGTCCTGGATGGAGGCCGCGCCCAGCAGCTTGATCTTCTTGGACGCGGCCACGCTCTCCTGATTGCTCTGGGCCAACAGGCACCGGGTAAACCCCAGTTTGCCGGATTCCCGGATGCGCATGCCCGGCTGGCTCACCCCCCGGATCTCTCCGGCCAGGCCCACTTCTCCGAAGGCCACCAGCCCCCGGTCCAAGGGCTTGTTGAGGAAACTGGACATCATGGCCAAGACGATCCCCAGGTCCGCGGCCGGTTCATCCACCTTGAGCCCGCCGGCCACATTGACAAAGATGTCCTGATCCCCCAGTTCCATGCCCATGCGTTTGCCCAGCACGGCCACCAGCAGGGAGATGCGGTTGGAATCCACCCCTATGGCGGTCCGGCGGGGCATGCCCAGGGGACTGGGGCCCACCAGGGCCTGTACTTCCACCAGGAGGGGCCGGGTCCCTTCCATGCAGGAGATGACCGCGGAGCCGGGCACATCCTGGGGCCGTTCCTCCAGGAATATGCGGGAGGGGTTGCCCACCGCCTCCAGGCCCGAGTCCTTCATCTCAAACACCCCGATTTCATTGGTGGATCCGTACCGGTTCTTGACCGCCCGCAAAATCCGGTACAAGTGGCCCGGGTCCCCCTCAAAATAGAGGACCGTGTCCACGAGATGTTCCAGGACCTTGGGTCCGGCAATGGCCCCTTCCTTGGTTACGTGACCCACCAAAAAGACCGGCACCCCGCTGTTCTTGGCATAGGCCATCAGCCGGGAGGCCACCTCCCGGACCTGTCCCACGCTCCCCGGGGCCGAAGGGATGTCGTCCGTATAAAAGGTCTGGATAGAGTCCACGGCCACAATGCCGGGCTGGACCGTGCCGAGCTGTTCCAGAAAATCCTCGATCCGGGTCCCGGTCATCACATAGAGGGTCTCCGCACCGATGCTCAGGCGCTGGGCCCTCAATTTGATCTGCTGGGCCGATTCCTCTCCGGAGAGGTACAGGGCCCGGGTCCCCCGGTCCGCAAGCCGGGCCAGGATCTGTAACACCAGGGTGGACTTTCCGATGCCGGGGTCCCCGCCGATGAGGACCAGGGAGCCGGGCACCAGGCCGCCGCCCAGGGTCCGGTCGAATTCCGTGACCCCGGAGGTGAGCCGCATTTCAGGGGCCATGGAGATGTGGGTGATGGCTTCGGGCCGGCTCATGAAGGAGGCCCGGGAGCCTCCCGGCTGCACCGGCCTTTGGGTCTCTTCCACCATGCGGTTCCACTCGCCGCAGCCCGGGCACCGCCCCATCCACTTGAGGGCTTCGTGGCCGCAGTTCTGGCACACATAGACGGTCTTGTCTTTTTTGCTCATAAAATCAATCTCAGACAGGATCTACTGGATTCACAGGATTGCCGGCCCGGCCAGAAGGCCGCCTGCTTCGCTCACGGTGAGCATCTGAAAGCTGTCGGACATTCCCGCTATTTGGGCCGGTGACACCTGACACCCGACACCTGACACCCGACACCTGACACCTGACACCTCAATCATCACCACGTCAGGGTTTTCAGCCGCTCCCGGTTCCCGGTGGTCCTGGTGACGGCCCCGTTTTGAAAATAGACGGTGTACACGGTCTCTTTTTTGGGCTGATAATCGCCCACGAACACCTGGTACTGCCATATTTCCGTACCGTCGGTTCGGGATATGGCATCCGGCAGGCCGACGGCGGCCCGCACCATGTCCGGGGTCATGCCGGGTTCCACCAACCGGTTGGAGACCTTTCGAACAGTGGTGGAATCCCAATTGGGATGCTGGACCCTGATCTTGGATGCGCGGTAGTCTTGTGTGGCGCACCCGCCCGTGAATAGGAATAAAAAGAGTGTTAGGAGGATCAGCCTGGTATGCATTCTTCTTTACCTCTTGGGTTGGAGGGATGTATGTTGCCCCGATGGTTTTGTTTCGACCCGGGGTCGCATCTTATCAGATGGTGTTGGACGGGCAGTGTTCAAGCAGGACACACGCCCCATGATCCGGATTTCTGGCCTTGCACACGGCCCTGCCGTGATAGATCAACAGGTCTGAAAACCGTCGCCACCGTTTTTTGGGGAGGAGTTCCCCAAGGTCCGCTTCGATCTTGTCCGGGTCCTTGTTCTCTGTGAGTTCAAGCCTGAGGGCCAGGCGTTTGACATGGGTGTCCACCACCACGCCGGGGATATCAAATGCGGCCCCCAGCACGCAGTTGGCCGTCTTACGCCCCACACCCGGAAGCTTGAGCAACTCCCCCATGGTGGCCGGGACCTGACCCTGGTAGAGATCCATGAGACCCTGGGCGCATCCCCGGATGGACTTGGCCTTATTCCGGAAGAACCCGGTGGGCCGGATGTCCGCTTCGAGCTCTGAGACGGGAACGGAGAGAAAGTCGCCCGGGGAGCGGTATTTTTGGAACAGGGTTCGAGTGACCGTATTGACCTGTTTGTCGGTGCACTGGGCCGACAGGATGGTGGAGATGAGGAGTTCAAAAGGGGTTTTGTAGGTGAGTGCGGTCTTTTGACGCGTATACAAAGGATCCAGCAGGTCAAACACCGCTGTTGCGCGCTTTTTTCGCTGATTCAGGTCCGGCATGTTTCTCTCCGCCTCCGATTTCTTGACCGGAAAAACAGGGTTTGGGTCAAGCCTTATATAAAAGAGTTTGCGGCTAAGTGTCAAGAAAAGGGAGCCCTGTATTTTGTGCTTGACTTTAAGCCGGTATATATTTAAATTGTATGTTTCATTTCATTTCATTAAGGAGTCAAGCCAATGTATGCGGTCATCAAAACTGGCGGAAAACAATACCGGGTGGCCCAGGGGGACGAGGTCAAGGTGGAGCGCCTGGCAGGAGAGGTGGGAGATGCCGTCACCTTTGATCGGGTGATGCTGGCCTCCAACGGGGAAACCACCCAGATCGGACAGCCGTTTGTGGAAAATGCCAAGGTGATCGGCCGGATCACCCGCCAGGGCAGGGAAAAAAAGGTCCTGGTCCTCAAGTATAAGCGGCGAAAGGGGTACCGGAAGAAGAACGGTCACCGGCAGGCGTTTACGCAGATAAAAATCGAGGATATCGAAGGGTGATCCCAAGGACCTTTCGAAGCCGGAGGAAAAAGCATGTCACATAAAAAAGCGGGCGGAAGCTCACGAAACGGCAGGGACAGTGCCGGACAGAGATATGGGGTGAAACGATACGGGGGCCAGGCGGTCAAGGCCGGAAACATTATTGTCCGGCAGAGGGGAACCCAGATTCATCCCGGAGAAAACGTAGGCCTGGGCAAGGATTACACCCTTTTCGCCACCATGGACGGGGTGGTCGCCTTTGAGCGCCTGGGGCGGGACCGGAAAAGGGTCAGCGTCTACGCCGCATAAGTTCCTGTCCATTCTCCCCCACAGAGATATTCGATGGCCTTTTTGGATGAAGCGGTGGTGACGGTCAGATCAGGCGATGGGGGAAACGGGTGCATCAGCTTCAGACGGGAAAAATACGTGCCCAAGGGAGGACCTGACGGCGGTGACGGGGGAGACGGCGGATCTGTCAAGGCCCTGGCCACGGCCCGGCTGTATACCCTCACCGACTACCGCTCCCGAAAGGTATTTCGGGCCGGAAACGGTGAACCCGGAAAGGGCAAGAATCGATCCGGTAAAAAGGGCCGGGATGTGTGCCTGAAGGTGCCCGTGGGGACCCTTATTGAAGATGTGGATACGGGCCGGGTCCTGGCCGATCTCATCCATGACCAACAGGAATTGACGCTCCTCACCGGCGGAAAGGGCGGCCGGGGAAATCAGCATTATGCCACCCCCACCAACCGGGCCCCGCGCATTGCCAAGCCCGGTCTTCCCGGGAAAGAAAAACGCATCAGACTGACGCTCAAATTTCTGGCCGATATCGGGCTGATCGGTCTGCCCAATGTGGGTAAATCCACGCTTCTAACCTGCCTCACCACCGCCCGCCCCAAAGTGGACGACTACCCGTTCACCACCCTTGTGCCCAATCTGGGGGTCATGACCGATGATGGAACCGCCCTGGTGCTGGCGGATATCCCCGGCCTTATTGAAGGCGCCAGCGAGGGCAGGGGCCTGGGCCATCGGTTCCTCAGGCATATTGAACGAACCACCCTCCTGGTCCACCTCCTGGATGTCACCCACCAGCCGGAAACCGACGTGCTGGAGGATTACCACACCCTGATGAACGAGATACGGGCCTATGGCGCGGCCGTGGATCAAAAGCCCCAGGTGGTGGTCATCAACAAGATGGACCTCTACCAGGCTGAGCACAGGGATATTCACTCCCTTCAAGCCGCCTTAGCGGATTTGGGGATCAAGTCCCTGCCGGT
>JAIPDZ010000235.1 GCA_021737425.1 Deltaproteobacteria bacterium | reverse complement strand
GAAATGCCACATCCGCCTCCTGGACCACCACCACGGTCCTGCCGCTGTCCAGCCTGACCGTAATCTCCAAGCCGTCCTTTTTAGTGGCCGCTTCTTCCACTGCGCCCCCGGCGACCCCTCCGGCAATGGCCCCGGCCACGCCGGCGATCACCTGTCCGGTCCCCCGTCCGATGGTACTCCCCAGGGCCGCCCCCAGGGCCCCTCCGGCCACCACGCCCAAAGGGGTCTTGGTGCCTTCGATTCGGACCGGCTCCACCCGGACCACCTTTCCGGTCTCCACAGTCTGGACCCTGCGGGCCTCCTCTCGGGTGTAGGTCTTGGTGGAGCGGCTGGACGCACATGCCGCACAAAAGGTCAGAAGAGCAGCCAAAAAGACCAATGCCACTGACGTTACCCTTCGCATCTGTTACATCTCCCTCTCATTTCACATTTTACCCATAGGTTCCACATCCGTTTTTGTCTCACAAATCATCACGGGTTTCAATACAGAAAGGATGTATCAGGAAAGAGGGGATGACATACCACTTGAGGGTGGAGAGCTCCCTGAGATTGGTGAGTGCCATTTCCGATGCACGTGTCATAGATCCATTCCTCCCCTTTTAATAGTGTGTTCCGAAGACGGTTTCGCCTCAATAAGCGAATTATGGCCTAATCGCTGCCTTTATGTCCAGGATCTTGGAAGACCTTCCAGCCGACCATAGGGGGTGTTTCGAAAAGACGCGTTATTTGAAAGAACATGTGTTTCTCGGACTTCCTAAGCCGTCACGAATGAATGTTGAAAATGCTCAGCGAGCGCATTCCCCGCTGCTTGTCGGAGCGAAGCGGAAATCCCGACCTGTCGGGGCTACAGGGTTCTTCAATTCGGTTCGGCAAGCAGATCGACCACCTGATAGGAAGGCATCTGCCAACATTTCGTTAAGGCCAATTCTTTTGGGTACTCTCAATATATCGACTGATAAGGATTTTTTTGCAGCGAATTGCAGTTTGGGCTGCATAGCATCACAAAGGTGATGATATGCAGATTTTCATAATAACTTGATGGGTCCGGCTCTTCGCCCCGAACCCATCGGGGCACGGGTGGGCCCACGTTGCTGGGCCGCGCGAAACTCGCCCCATCAACGCGGTTCGAGCAGACACGCCTCGTTAGAGTCTTAGGTTAGACAAAATCAATATCCCCACATTCACGATAGTGTCTCGTCAACCATCAAGTGTCGGGTAAAGCCTCTTTAATTTTATCCTCGCATCGGCGTTTCTGAACTGCCAATTCACTTTGGAGCCCTTGTTGTTCCTGGATTCTTGACATGCTTTCGATTCGCTTCTGACGACATCAATTTTGTCAATCCGACGATTTAGGCACTGACTGATAAGGATGTTCAACTCGATTTCAGCCATATTCAGCCAACTTCCATGCTTCGGAGTGTATACGAACCATCAACATGTATTCGCAGCTCGAAAATAGAGAACTGGAAGGCGGGTATGTCCGGTTGCACATCAAGGATCTGACCCAGCTGCGCTCCCGCCCCTCATTTGAGAATGAACCGTGGTTCCCCTCCAGACAGGGAGACTGGGTGGTGATGTCGGACGGGACCTACGGAGAGGTGGAGGCCCAGACCCCGGACATGGTAAGGCTCCGCCTCAAAGGAGGGGCCAACCGGTCCTACAAGACCCAGGAGTACCTGTCCCTATCTCCCACCAACCTGTCCAAGGGATTCCGGATCACCGCTGTTTTCGGTTTGGATTACCAGCACCAGGCCGGCATTACCGAGGAAATTCCCCATGCGATCGAGCAGGCGCTGGTGCAGGGACTCAGGGCCCAGGGGTATGGAGGTCACATGAAGAGGATCGAGGTGGAATTCATGACGGCCGGGGCCTCTTCCCTGGATTTGGCGGTCAAGGCGGAATTCGACGGCGATACGGCCCTCTGGTATCAGAGACTGCAGCGCGCCATTCAGCGGATTTGTGTGGATGCCTGCAATACACACGGCTGGGTCATCCCTTTCCAGCAGGTGACCGTGCATATACCTGAACAATCCGGACAGCAGGATCGGTAAGGGTGAGCGGTTGCGGGGATGGATCAGGTCATGGTCCTGGTTTGCCCGGTCCAGGATTCTCCATTGACATGTTCCCTGGGGTTTTTTAGTATCTCTGGACAAATAAACCGTATGGGTATTGAGTAAAGTTTCTGGCCTTTACAAAAGAGCCCTTCAAGGCCTGCCATGTCATGAAAATGCAGGGGTTTTACAGGGCAAAATGAACCAGAATTGCCGGAGAAATCGTCATGAGAGAGATTGCCACTGAAGATATCACCAGCGCGGTAAAGGATGCGGTAATAAAGGCCAATTATGAGCTGGGAGAGGATGTGATTGAGGCCTTTACGGCCGGGCTGAAAGAGGAGGAGTCGCCGGTGGGCCGGGAGATCCTGGAGCGGCTGATTGAAAATGCCCGGCTGGCCGCTGAAGAGAGGATCCCCATATGCCAGGACACCGGGGTGGCCGTGCTGTTTGTGGAATTGGGACAATCGGTTTCAGTGGTGGGAGGAGACTTCAACCAGGCCCTGGAAGAAGGGGTGAGGCAGGGATATGAAGCAGGATTCCTGCGAAAGTCGGTGTGTGACCCCTTTACCCGAAAGAACACCGGCGACAACACCCCCATCATCATCCACCTGGACCTGGTCCCCGGAGATGGGTTGAAGATATGGGTGGTCCCCAAGGGGGGCGGAAGTGAGAACATGAGCCGCCTGTTTATGCTCCCCCCGTCCGCCGGGTGGGAGGGGATAAAGCAGAGGGTGGTACAGACCGTGGAGGAAGCCGGACCCAATCCCTGCCCGCCCACCATTGTAGGGGTGGGCATCGGCGGCAATTTTGAGCGGTCGGCCATCTTGGCCAAAAAGTCCCTTCTACGGCCCCTGGGTGTCCCCAATTCCGACCCGGATCTGGCCCAAAAAGAGCAGGAACTCCTTGCGGAGATCAACAAAACCGGGGTGGGTCCCCAGGGCCTGGGGGGAAGAATCACCTCCCTGGCCGTGCATATTCTGATGATGCCTTGCCATATCGCCAGCCTGCCCCTGGCGGTCAATATTCAATGCCACGCCAGCCGACACCTGGAAATCGTTCTGTAGGAGAATATCATGGATGAGATTTATCACCTGGAGACCCCCTTCAATGCCCAGGACATCGAACCGCTGAGGGCCGGAGACCGGGTAACCCTCAGCGGGGTCCTGTACACGGCCCGCGATGCGGCCCACCGCAGGCTCCTGGAGCTGGTGGAACAAGGAGCGGCACTGCCCATCCCCGTAGAGGGCCAGGTCATCTACTATGTGGGACCTTCCCCTGCACCGCCGGGCAGGGTGATCGGTGCGGCCGGGCCCACCACCAGCTATCGCATGGACCCCTATGCCCCCAAGTTGCTGGAGATGGGCCTCAAGGGGATGATCGGTAAAGGGAAACGGTCCCAAGAGGTGGTGGAGGCCATGGTCCGGTACAAAGCCGTGTACATGGCCGCTATCGGCGGGGCCGGGGCCCTGATGGCCCAGGCCGTCAAGGCGGTGCGGGTGGTGGCCTATGAAGACCTGGGGCCGGAGGCGATTCGGGAACTGAAGGTG
The DNA here is from genome assembly GCA_021737425.1 of Deltaproteobacteria bacterium. GTDB lineage: Bacteria > Desulfobacterota > DSM-4660 > Desulfatiglandales > Desulfatiglandaceae > JAIPDZ01. The sequence continues at coordinate 3,503 of JAIPDZ010000235.1, read as the reverse complement.
GAGAGGCTGCCGGTGGTGGTGGTGAACGACACACAGGGCAATGACCTGTATATCCAGGGCCAGAAGGCATACAAAAGGGCCTCGGCCTGAGGGCTGAACGCTCAGGGGAGAAACTGCCATGGGGAAAGAGGGGAAAGTATATGTATGGGTGCTGGTGGTCCTCGCCGGGATCGGTCTGGCCGTTTTGGGCTACTATTTGCTGAGCCAATCCCGGGAGCATGTGGAAGGGCCCCGGTCAGCGGGTGAAAAGGCCGTCATTCCGGGAGAGGAGACCCGGGCCCCTGCTTCCCAGGAACAGGGGGCCACGGTGGATGTCTCCACCGAGCAAAAGGGGACCCCTTCAAAAGAGGCAGGCGGACCCAAGGCCTTTCCCATAGAAAAGCAGAAGCAGAAGGAATCGGGGGAGGCCAAGGACCTCCCGGCCGACGCAGTAAGTGAGATCCAAAAGGAAGCGGTCTTGAAGATCGAGGTGGGGGCGGATATGGGGCCTCAGGTGAAGATGACCCCGGATTTTTGTTCCCTCATAGACGATCATGTGTACGAGTTTTTCATGTACCTCAGCCACCGGCCCTATGTGAAGGCACTTGATCTTGAGCAAACCCCCTTTGAATGTTTTCAGGAGATCCTGGATCGGTTGGCCACGCATCCTCCCCTTCCGGCCGGGGAACGGGCGGATCCGGCGGCCATACTCCAGAACATGTACCATCTGTACCGGGTGTTGGGGTTTCAAAACATCCGCCTGATCAAGACGGTCCTGGCCCACGAGCAGGACAACCTGGAGATCAATCTGGATATATTTTATAAATGGCTTATGTCCGGGGATCGCTGTTCCAAAACCAGCCTAACCCGTCCGCCCGTTGACGTGATCTACCAATACGCCGGGTTTTTTCTGAACACCATCGGCGGCCGGGCCTATCTGTTCAGAAGGTCTCCCTCGGTCCGGCTCCTGATCACCTATTATGCCGTTTTGATCGTGCACCGGGCAGACAGGTCAGGAAAAAACACGTACGGCATTGATGTCCTCCCCACCATCTCCATCCTGAAGCAGGAAATCAGCCATACCACCACGCTCGAATATCGAATGAATTACGTGGACCGTTTGGCCCAACTGGAAGACTACTATCTCACGAAACGCTGATTTTCCTTGTTTGCGTCAGAACTTGACCTTGGGGGCCTCCTGACGTTCCTTGGGGACCTGGAAGAATTCCGCCTTTTCAAATCCGAACATGCCGGCTACCATATTGGTGGGAAAGGTGCGGATTTTGGTGTTGTAGGCCCGTACGGCCTCGTTGAACCGCCTGCGCTCTACTGCAATGCGGTTCTCGGTTCCGGCCAACTCATCCTGCAGGCGAATGAAGTTGGCGTTGGCCTTGAGCTGGGGATATTGCTCCACCACCACCATTAAGCGGGACAGGGCCGAGGAGAGCTGATTGTTGGCCTCGATTTTTTCATTGACCGTATTTGCGTTTCCCACCTTGGAACGGGCCTCCGTGACCTGGACGAAGACCTCCTTTTCGTGGGCCGCATATCCCTTGACGGTCTCCACATAATTGGGGATCAGATCATAGCGTCTTTGAAGCTGATTCTCCACCTGGGCCCATGCCCCCTTTACGGTCTCTTCCATGGTCACCAGGGTATTGTAGGTCCCCTTCAGATAGGAATAGGGAATGATGACCAACAGTGCTACGATTCCGAGAATGATCAGTAGTGTCTTAATCCCCTTGCTCATCTTATCCTCCTAATGCATCCACGATCTTTGCCAATTTTCGCATCTCCCCCAGGCAGGCCTTGAAAACGGCCACCCCCTTTTCCCGGTCCGGTTTTAACTCCCCTTCCCGGACCTGAAGCAGGCTCTCAAAGGGAGCGGCGTCGATCTCCAAGGCCCTGGATGCGGCCGAGATGACCTCCTTTTTTGGTTGCGGCAGGGCCTCCCCTTTGAGGTACAAGAGGGCCTCAAACAGGGCGATGACGGCCGGGAGGGCCTCTTTGGCAAGGGTTTTCAGGGGCCCGGGTTTTCCAGAGGTCTCCAGAAAGGCCTCTCTCAGCAAAAGGAGTTTCCCTTTGACTTCCCGTTCACACTGAAGCCGGAGAAATTCAGGATCCACCACCAGGTCCTTGAGGATGTCTTTCCCAAACACCAGCTGGTGGTTTCGCTGAAAATTGAGATACTCGATGGGGTAGACATCCAGGGAAGTCTCCACATAGCTTTCGGTCAGAAACAGGGGGATAGCCACCCCCTTCTTCCGCCATTTTTCCACCACATGAAAGGCCCGCTCCAGGTGATCGATGCCCTCCTCCCCCAGCACAATCATGAAATTGATGTCGGATTTTCCAGGGATGAAGTCCGGCCCCGTGGCACTCCCGTACAGGATGATGCCCAAAAGATCCGCCTTGAATATCTCCTGGTAGTCGGAGATGAAATCCGGGAATATGGTCTTTGGATCACTGATTTTTGCCATTTTGGTCACTCCTGATTTAAAAACCGCCGCCTGCACCCCCGCCGCCGCTCATGCCGCCGCCGAACCCGCCGAACCCGCCGCCGAACCCGCCGAAACTGCCTCCCATCCCCCCGCTGGAGTACCTGGAGCCGCCCCCGCCCAGCCCAAAGAGCAGGGGGAGGAACAAGAGCCAGGAACCACCCCGCCTTTTGGACATCATCACAAAGATCATAATAATAAACAAAATGGGCAAAAAGGAGAGCAAAGAGCCCTTCTTTTTCGGGGGCGGGGCCTGGGGTTCCTGGGTCAGTTCAACCCCGGAATCGTCGGCAATGATTTTGGCCACGGCCAGGGTGCCGGCCAGCAGCCCCTCTGCGAACCGATCTTCTTTTAGATACGGGAGCATATAGCGGTCGCGGATTTCGCCCACCCGCCCGTCGGGAAGTATCCCTTCCACGCCGTACCCGGTTTCAATACGCATCTTCCGCTCTTGGATGGTGATAAAGATGAGGACCCCTTTGTCTTCCCCCTTTTTGCCGATGCCCCAGGCCGTGTATAGACGATTGGCATAGTCGTTGTATTCGGCGCCGCCGATATCCGGCATGGTGACCACCACAATGGGGACCCCGGTCTTTTGGAGGAGCGCGGCGCTGACCGCGGTTATCTTCTGTGCGTAGGCGTCGGGGATGACCCCGGCAAAATCATTGACCAGCCCTTGGGGCTCGGGGATGGGCCTTTCGGCGTGTACGGGACAGAAAGTGGCCCATAACAGAAAAAAGAGGAGGGAACAGAAAAGGCAGCTCGAAAAATGTTTTTTATAAGCCAGCTTGACAGGAAACACGGGTGTTTGGATCGATATGCGGCCCAATGGGTCCTTTAGGTGTTTGTGTTCGATACGATGAGGTTATGGCTCAGAATTTGGATGACACCTTTGGCATAAAAACATCCTGGATGATGGACGCACGTACATCCAACCTGTTACCCAACTTCAAATGTCCAAATTTAAATTATACACGCAACCCCACATCCTGTCATTATATTTTTTTACCGAACCTTTCGGAATAG
>JAIPDZ010000234.1 GCA_021737425.1 Deltaproteobacteria bacterium | reverse complement strand
GGTCAGATTTGGTCGTCGCGATTGAGTGAAGCCACAGAAATAGTGAACTATTTCGAGGACTTCACGATTGAGCGGCGGCCGAAGATGGCCCGAAGCTGAGATGGGAAAATGGGAAGTTATTTTTGAGTGAGCCCTTAGGGCAGATACGGACCAACTCAAATTGGAAGTCACCGCCTGCCGCAGAGTCCTGGAGCAAAAATTACCGGATTTTAGGGAAAAATATTTGGAGAGATTTTCCCAGGAGGTCCGGGAAGGGGACCCGGAAGCCCGAGAATACCAAAAGGAACGGTCCCGGGCCTATGGCGTGCAGGCCAAAGAGGAGAAATAGAGATTGGAGGTTCAGGGGTGAACCCCCAATCCTGCCTAAGCCCTACGCCTCACGGGGCAATTTGAGGACGTGTTTGAATTGGATGATCTGCTTTTCCCCCTGTGGACCCATCACCACAATATACTGAATTCCTTCAGGGTCTTCTTCGATGTGGATTTCACTGGGGCTTTGGATCATATGGTCAATGGCCTCCGTTCGCACCACAAGGATATTGTCTTTGGGGTCGTAACTGATACTTTTGAGGGGCATCCAGTCGGCGACGATCTGATCGCCGAGACCCAGTGACGCCACTTCGATTTCCACCAGCTCTGTGGGCAGGTCTTTGGAAAACTGATCAAAATACGCTTGCCATTTGGAAGCATCCAGTTGAATGGTCATGGGGTTTCCTCCTTTGCCATGGGTTTCAGGTAATACAGATTTTATTATGCAATGATCAATTCGTTTCTCACATCCACCACACCGGGGGTGTGTCTAACAACCTCCTCGGTGGCGCGATACTCCCGCCAGTTATCCACACTGCCGGACAAAGAGACCACCCCGTCGGTGACCTCCACATGGATGGTATCCGGGTTGATGTCCGCATGTCGATCCAGGGCCCCGGCCAGGTCTTTTGCGATCACCTTGTCCACGATCCGATCTGTCGGAACCACCGCAATATCATTGATGATTTTGACCACGCCGAAGATGGTGCCGGCCAACTCCTCTGCCTTTACCTTCTTCCAATAGGAATCCACAGCCCCCTCCAAGGTCACCAGTCCGGAAACCACTGATAGAGTTATATCCGTGGGATCCACATCCGGACTCCACAAAAGGAGGCTCTTAATTTTGTTTTCAATCTCATCATCACTGGGAACCGAACTCTCCCGGGGGTGTTCCACCTTCAGATTGTTGACTACTGCAGTCACCCCCAGTACGGTAAAACAGTCTGCTTCTGCTGCCTGGCGGACACTATAGGTGGGTACACTACCCTCCAGGGTCACCTTACCATCGGTGACATCCACGGTAATATCCGAAGCGTCCACCCGACTGTCCCAGTAAAGTTGTTCAACCACGTCCTTTTTGATTTGTTCTTCAGACATTTTTACCTCCTGAGCGTTTTTCTTCAGTTTCGGCGATTCACGGGTATAAAGAAAATGGGGTCCATTTGGTATTTGGGCTCTTGCGGGAAGGTATGAAGCCTACATGGATCCAACCATTGCTGACATCAGTGATCCCCTACCCTCTTACGTTCATTCTACCGGTGCAAATACAGGATAGACCCCATTCACGCCAAGCACCTCATCCCGTAGATGTAAGAGAGACGGCATTCATCGTTTCCATAAGGAGTATCCCATGGCCGAATCTCAAAAATGTTTTACGGAAGAGTATGTAGCCCAGGTGGTGCATGATCTTAAGACACCGGTCCTGGCCATCGGCGGGTATGCCAAGCGTCTCCATGAAGAGAAGATGGGTCCTTTGAACGACGATCAAAAATCAGCCCTCCAGACCATTCTTCAAACAGCGGATCGCTTGGAACACGATCTTACCTGGATCGTGGAACATGCCACAGCCGGGAAGCTGGTCTGGGAACAGGCCTATCCCCAGCGTTTCGACCTCACGGAACATGTGGCACAAGTGACCGATACGGCCAGGGCCCTGGCGGAGCGCAATAAGCAAAAGTTGCAATTAAATCAGCAGGAAGGCCCATTGGAGGTGAATGCCGATCCCCGGATGATCGACCGGGCGGTTTCAGAACTCATCCACAATGCGCTCAAGCACAGTGCCGAAGGCGACGTAGTCACGGTTTCCCTGGAAAAAAAGGATGGCGCCGTGGAGCTGGCGGTGAGCGATCAGGGAGAAGGGTTTGATCCGGAAAAGCTGGAACAGATATTTCAGCCCTGGGAGCAGGTGGTTCAGATCCAGGATCGCAAAATCCGAAGTGTAGGGATCGGTTTGGCCAATGTGAAGCGTTATGCCGAGGCCCATAAGGGGAAGGTTTCAGCGGATACGTCGCCGGGACAGGGGAGTACCTTTCGATTGGTGCTGCCTCTCCTGTCCGAGGATGAATTGGACTCAGAAAAAGGCGAATAAACCGCTTCCACTATGGAATGCCCTAATGCAGGCCTACGGCCGCAACCAAATCAGTGGACAGTGTTCAGGTTTCAGGTTTCAGGAAACAATAAACCCTGACACCCGAAACCTGACACCTTTATCGCAAATGATTCAAAGGCATTAACCTCAACAAAGAAAGGAGAAAACATTATGCCCATGCCCAATCCAGCGGTAAACGAAAGCCTGGTCCAGAACTGGCGTCAGTTTATGGACAATGTGGAGAAGTCTCTCGATCTCGTAGAGGAGCAGCTCAATGAGGCATCTGAGATGACTGAGATTTGTACGTCTGAATGGTGTGAAGCCACAGAGCACGTCATAGATGATCTCAGCAACTTTCTATTTTCCATCAGTATGCCCAGAGCAGCCTCGGAGGAGGATAGCAAGAGGCTCAAAGACCTTAAAAAGCGGCTTCACGATCTTTATGCCCAGTATAAGCAGACCGCAGGGTAGGTGAAGACGTCGGGCGGGTTGATCCACCATTTTGGGAGATGGAAAACATCTCCTTAGAGATCGAAGATCACCCGCCCCTTCCATCTTTTACCGGACCGGATCACCTGCAACTGATGATAGGTGGCCCCCTTGACAGTGGTGCGAATGGGATGGCGGGTGGGATTGTACCGCTCGCCTCGGCCAATTCCGTTCAAATGCCCCGGGTCCAAGGACTGAATCCGGTATTCCCGAAAGAGCCAGCCATGGGCGTCAAACTGGTAAATCAGTTCGGTCAGCCACTCGATCAGCAGTTGTTCCATATCCGCTGCGTCTACGGAAATTTCCAACTCTGTGGAGGCCTGGACAGTGGAAGGGTCCGTGATGATGTGGGTAAAGCCTTCCCCGGCGTGTTCGAAAAGTTCTTCGGGTGTGTCCCCATAGATCTCCATCCCCAGGTCCCCGGTGTGATCTAAATAGCGAAAATGGTCCAAACGGTTTACCTCCGGAATTCCTCCTACCCCTTGATCACCACCAGCGGTCTCAGTTTGGCCACTTTTCGGCTGATGCCGGCTTGGTGGAGCACATTGACCACATTGTTCACATCCTTATAGGCATCGGAGATTTCTTCCACCAGGGTGCCCCGGCTGGCGCCCTTGACCACCACCCCTTTTTCCGCCAGTTCATGCACGATGTTACGTCCTGCAGCCGCCTTTTTGGCCTGTTTGCGGCTCATCACCCGGCCTGCACCGTGGCATGCCGAACCAAAGGTTTCCTCATACCCCGCCTGGGTGCCGGCCATCACATAAGAACAGCGACCCATATCTCCCGGAACCAGTACGGGTTGGCCCACGTTACGGTACCGCTCAGGCACCTCCCGGTGGCCGGGAGGAAAGGCTCGGGTGGCTCCCTTGCGGTGGACACACAACTGTGTGGCCTTCCCTGCCACCTGATGGGTTTCCAGTTTGGCGATGTTATGGCAGACATCATACACCAACTCCAGTCCCTTCCCTCTGGCAGCGGTTCCGAATACGTCGGAAAAGGCCTCCCGGGTCCAGTGCATGATCATCTGCCGGTTCACAAAGGCAAAATTGGCCGCGGCCGCCATGGCCGCCAGGTAGTCCCGGCCTTCGTCAGACCCCACCGGAGCACAGCAGAGCTGCCGGTCCGGCAACTCGATGCCATACTTCCGAGAGGCCTTCATCATGACCGAAATGTAATCGCTGCAGATCTGGTGTCCCAGGCCCCGGGATCCGGTGTGGATGAGTACGGTGGCCAGGCCCTTTTCCAGGCCCATGGCTGCGGCTGCAGAAGGATCGAAGATTTCTTCCACATACCCCGCTTCCACAAAATGATTGCCCGATCCCACGGTCCCCAATTGGGATTTTCCCCGTTCCAAGGCCCGCTGACTGACTTTGGAGGGGTCCGCGCCCGGAATGCAGCCTTCTGCTTCGATATGGGCCTGATCCTGGGCGGTACCGTACCCCTGGTCCAGGGTCCACCCTACTCCCTGGGCAAGGACTTTGCGGAGCGCTTTTACGCCCAAACCGAAGTCCTTGCGGCTGGACCCTACCCCTGAAGGGAGTTTACGGTATAAACTTTGAACCAGATCCTGGCCGTGGTTTCGAACATCTTCTGCGCCCAACCCGGAGCGGAGCAGTCGAACCCCTCAATTGATATCGTAGCCCACACCCCCGGGCGACACAATGCCCTCACGCACATCAAATGCCGCCACCCCTCCTATGGGAAAACCGTACCCCCAGTGGATGTCCGGCATGGCCATGGAGGACCCGCGAATTCCCGGAAGCGCGGCCACATTGACCACCTGCTGAAGGCTCTGATCCCGGCGGATATCCCGGATCATGTTCTGATCCGCATAGACCATACCGTCCACCCGCATGGCGCCCTGCTTGGGGATTCTCCATCGCCACTCATCAATTTGCTCCATATGGATATTGGGTGCACTCATGAGATCACCTCTCGCCAAATCTTACTATCGTCAATACCGCACAGAAAAGGAATCGAATTCGCCTGAATAGTCCCCATAGTCCACATCTACATGGTCCACCCGGGCACCGGCCGGCCCTTTATTACACCATTGAACCATTTCCTCTACAGCTTTACGGTCTCCTTCAAAAACCGCCTCCACCCCGCCGTCACGGGTATTTCGCACCCAGCCTGAGAGGCCCAGACTCCGAGCCGTTTCTCGTGTTTCCGCTCGAAAGAAAACGCCTTGTACACGGCCTCTGATCATCACATGGACCCTTGACTTGTTTGTGGACATGCCTCCTCCTTTCGGTTTCACAAAGGTTCCAAGGTTCAGGGGTTCAAAGGTTTAGAGGTCTCGAAAAAAGTATGTTTTCGCGCAGAGACGCAGAGACGCAGAGACGCAGAGAAAAAATATAATTATGTTAAGAACTTATCTTTGCGCGCTTTGCGCCTTTGCATGAAATATTGATTTTTTATCAATGCATCAAGATCTAAGGGTTCAGAGGCTTATGCTATCTGCCGGAGCTTGATTCCGGTCAATTCCTCACTTAACTTCCGAAGTGTTCTCCTCACTTCAGGCTTATAGGCCTGCCTGTGGGCACGGGCCTCCTGCTTTTGGTCAAAATACTGGCCGGTTCGGCCTTCCAGGGCCGGGTCCGTGGCCACATAGACCTCAACCTCTGCGCCGGATTCGGCACTCCCCTGGGCCATGCCGAAACTTTCCCGGACCATCTTGGTGTCCAGCAACGATCCCGGGTGAAGGCAATTGACCGTGACGCCGTTGTCTTTCAGTTGTTCGGCAAGATCGAAGGTGAATATGGTCAAGGCCAGTTTGCTCTGTCCGTAGGTCTTCCAGGGATTATAACTCCTTTCCAACATCATATCAAAGTCAATGGGTTCCTGGGCCGCAGAACTGATATTGACGATCCTGGATGGCGCCCCCCGTTTTAGGAGAGGTACCAGCAAGTGGGTCAGTAAAAAGGGGGCCAGATAATTGACCGCAAAGCATATTTCATATCCATCTTTGCTCAACGGATTTTTGCCTGCCGGTTTGGGGGGACCCACCCCGGCATTGTTGATCAACACATGCAATTTGGAATGCACTGTTGATATTTGTTCCGCCATGGTCCGAACCTCGGACAGAGAAGAAAAATCCGCTACATAACTTCCCAGCTTTTCATTTCCTGTTTTTTCCCGGATATCATCCAGGGTCGATTCGCATTTCTCATGACTACGTCCATGAATCAATACAGAGGCTCCCAGGGAGGCGAGTTTCTGGGCGGTAATCTTCCCGATGCCGTCGGTTGCGCCGGTAATGAGTATCAACTGCTCTTTGATTGGTCGCATACCGTTTCTCCTTTCAGTCTTTTAGCCTATTATAATACGGCGATTCGGGCGATCCCGCCTATGGGGTGAATACAGTATTTTTTCGCCCAAAACGGAGTTCACCCATTTACTCAAAACGCCTATCCTGCTGACCCAACCTCGGAGTATCTGTAAGGTGCCGTAAAAGCCAATATACATCATAGACCCCATTATTTTGCGCTTACAAACAGGACTATATTTCATAGGTAACGGATCATCAGGAGATTACCTGTACCTAAAGACTGAGTATACACCGGGAGACACATGAAGATAAGGCGTCCAAAATGGGGGCTTGCTCTGGGTGGCGGCGGGGCTCGCGGAATCGCCCATGTGGGGGTCTTAAAGATCCTCCAAAGGGAGCATTTGATTCCCGACGTGATCACCGGGACCAGTATCGGTGCCCTGGTGGGGGGCGCCTTTGCCTGTAGGCCGGATGCAAACGCATTGGAAGAGCGCCTTTATGAAGTCCTGGCCACTGACAGCAATGAAAATAGGCCACTGAAGCAGATCGCCCGCCTCAACTGGTCGGGTAAACCGGATTCCACTGTTTTTAACCGCCTGCTCCGCTCGGTTCAAAAAGAACTTTTCCTGGGCATGGCCCTGTTTCGACACGGGGTGTGGTCAACGGATGAGCTCCGAAGCAGCGTTTCGGCCTTTATACCGAAAGGAATGGATGTGACGGAAACTCCCATTCGATTTGTTCCGCTGGCCGTAGATCTTTTAACCGGTGAACCTGTTTTGATCGACAAAAGGCCGGTCACTGAAGCGGTGATGGCGAGCTGTGCGGTACCCGGCTTCATGCCCCCGGTACCTGTTGGAAATGCGCTTTTGATGGACGGGGGACTGGCCGACCTGATTCCCGCCCGGGCTGCCAGGACATGCGGCGCCCAAAAGGTCATCAGCGTGGATGTGGGCATCCAACTCTGTCACGAGACCCGCATTGAAGACGGGGTCGACGCCATCAACAGGGCGACCGAAATCATGGGGTACCACCTGGGGAACGACGCCCGCACC
>JAIPDZ010000233.1 GCA_021737425.1 Deltaproteobacteria bacterium | reverse complement strand
AACATACCGGTTGAGATCCGTGTTGAACTGGGGAGGACCCAGATGACCATCGGTAAAGTCAACCGGCTTTCACCCGGTACGTCCGTCGCCCTATCGAATGTAGAGGACGAAGACCTGGCCATATACGCAAACAACAAGCTGATCGCAAGAGGGTCGGTTGTCGTGGACCACGAAAAATACGGTATTCAAGTGACCGAGGTGATCAGCCGTATGGAACGGATTAAGCGCCTCGGAGAGTAATAAAGAAAATGTATTCTCGCTTTCGAATCTGTTTGCTGGTATTAACGTAGCGTGTCGAAATAACGACCCTTGAAGAAAGACCCCCTCATGGCCTGTAACCCCATTTCAGAGGCCTAAACGGTTACGTTTGCAGGGACGGAAAGCCCCTGGAGATAACCGCAACACCGCAAGAGCCAACTTGGATTGGGGACAAGGCGATAAATCGGCTGGATGCGACTTTATCAACAGGAAAGATGAGCGCCATTGACATGATCGGACAACGGCAATTCAGGTCCAAAATCCTTTTTGTGGACGATGAAAAAGAGATGCTTTCCACTGTAAAGGGGTATCTCTCCCAGGGCGGGTACGGAATACGTGTTACGGACTATGGCCCGGAAGCACTGGAATTGGCGAAGAAGGATCATTTTGATGTAATCATCACCGATCTGAATATGCCCGATCTAAACGGTCTTGAATTGCTTAAGGGGGTAAAGAAGATACAACCCGATGCCGAGGTGATTATCATAACCGGATACGGAACCATCGAGACTGCGGTCCAGGCGTTGAAATTCGGAGGGTATGATTACCTGCAAAAACCGGTGAATCTGGCCCGCCTCAAGTTGCTGATCGACAGGATTCTGGAAAAAAAGCAGCTGAAGGAAGAAAACCTCCAGCTGAAGCACAGGCTGAAGGGGAGATACTGTTACGATGATCTCATCGGGTTGAGCCCTCAGATGCAACATCTCTATGAGATTATCGACAGAATCAATATGGATGCCTCTACGGTTTTGATTCAGGGCGAGAGTGGCACCGGCAAGGAGGTGGTTGCCAAGGTGATCCATAAGAACAGCGACCGCAAAGACGGCCCCTTTGTCTCCATAAATTGCGGCGCCCTGGTGGAAGGGTTGCTGGAGACCGAGCTTTTCGGCCATGTGAAAGGGGCATTCACCGGTGCGGTCAGGGACAAGGAAGGTCTAATGAAAGTGGCCGAAGGCGGCACTATCTTTTTAGATGAGATTGCCGAGATGCCCCGCTCCTTGCAGGTCAAACTCCTTCGGGCCCTGCAGGAAAAAATGATAAGACCCGTGGGGGCTACTCGGGAGTTGAAGATCGACGCACGGGTTATGGCCGCCACCAACAAAGACCTGGATCAGGCCCTACGGAAGGGAAAACTGAGGAGAGACCTTTATTACCGACTGAACGTGGTGTCCATCCACCTCCCCCCGTTGAGGGAGCGGAAAGAGGATATCCTGCCTCTCGTAAACCATTTTATCGCCAAAATCGGAAAGGCCCACCCGGGAAAAGGCGTGAAGAACCTCTCCCCCGAGGCCTTGAGATTGCTTATGGAATTTGACTGGCCGGGGAATGTCCGGGAGTTGGAAAACGTGGTGGAACGGGCCATGGTCCTGGGCATAAACGACGCCATCGGGGTCGATGACCTCCCTCCGGAAATCAGGGGGAAAGAGAGAACCGATGCGGCAACGGGTAAAAATTACAACCTGAGGCAAAACGAAATTAGCCTGATAAAGCGGGCCCTGGTCAAGACGAACGGAAAGAAAGCTGAGGCGTCTCGTCTGTTGGGTATAAACCTCAGCACACTGTATCGAAAAATAGCAAGGTACCAAATCCCGGATTTGCATAATGCGAATGCCTGATGGCAGATTGCGAAAGATCCGTGCTTTTTCTTCCCTGTCCATGATGGGGCATTGCTTAGTCCTCAAAATGGAGAGAAGCCTGCGTATTTTTCTCCAGGCTGGCCACCCCGGCCGGTGCTCTTTAACCGGCTGATAAAAGAATGAAATTCTAAAATTATGGGATCAGAGTGCTCAGATGCCATGCCGTCCAGGACGCCCTTTTCCTTCCATGCCCTCGGGGCCGAAGGGGAGCTCGGGATCTCAATCGGCCTTGGGTGAAATGGTAAAAGACTTGGTTGCCATATTTGCATTCTGCGAAAAATGGTCGACAAATGGTTGCCGGTTCTCGGGTTATCCGCTGCTATGGTTGTTGTATTAACGTATTGAAAGTAGAGGCGATAGCGTGTTGTTCCCCCGTGAATCCCGAGAGGTGGCACAGAATTTGCTGAACATCAATCGCGGAATCTCTTTTTCCATCCTTATTTTAGATAGGGGATCGAGACGAGTGGCCGGGTAATCCCTGGTCTTGGTTGGGCCCTACGTATGGCGGCGCAATAGATCCCCCTGATTAGGAACAGCTAAAGGCACTGGAATAAGGGCCTTGAGGAATTCTCGGATTGAATGCGACCAGGCTTCAATGGTCAAGGGAGGTACCCAATTGCCAAATGCTGCACTGAAGACCGACGATTCTACATGTGAAAACCCGATCACCAGGGTCCAGGGGTATACAGGTAATCTTTCCGGATCCTGTAAGTATGGGGATATTATCGGGAACAGCATCGGGATGCAGAACATTTACGACCTGATCGAAAAGGTGGCCGATAGTGAGAGCACTGTGGTGATAACCGGAGAGAGCGGAACCGGAAAAGGTATGGTGGCTCGGGCCATTCATAATCGATCCAGCCGACGGGAGAAGTCATTTATCACCATAAATTGCGGCGCCATTCCGGAGAACCTGCTGGAGAGTGAGCTGTTCGGCCATGTCCGGGGGGCATTTACAGGGGCGAACGCCACCAAACCGGGCAAGTTTGAGCTGGCAAAAGGCGGCACCGTGTTTCTGGATGAGATCGGGGATATGAGTACCAACCTTCAGGTAAAGATCCTGAGGGTGTTGGAGGAGAGGGAATTCGAACAGGTGGGCGGGTCAAAGACATTTCATGCAGATGTGCGGATCATCGCCGCGACTCACGCCGATCTGGAAGCACTGGTGGAGAAGGGGCAATTTCGGGAAGACCTTTTCTACCGTCTTTATGTGGTTCCCGTAGAGATGCCGGCCCTGCGGGACCGCCAGTCTGATATCCCGTTGCTTATCACTCACTTTTTAAACCAATTCAACAAAAAAAACAGCCGGAATGTCCAGGGGCTCTCCCAGGATGCGCTAAAGGCCTTACAGATGTATCCATGGCCCGGCAATGTAAGAGAACTCAAGAATATGATGGAACGGATGGTCGTCCTCAAAGGAGAAGGATATATCGAATCGCAGGACCTTTCACAAAAGTACAAAAAGGGGGATGACAATTACGACATCAGCAACATCAAAATCTCGGATGACGGCATAAACCTGAACTCCGCAGTGACAGAGTTCGAGAAGGCCCTTATCCTCGAATCCTTGAACCGGACCAAATGGATCAAAAACCAGGCTGCAAAACTTCTTCATCTTAACCGGACCACGCTGGTGGAAAAGATAAAGCGCCACAAACTGGAATCAGAAGGGCCGTAGGGTATTCACCTGTCAAGGAAGTGACACACCGTATTCACAAATTGACGTAATCGCTTCATTTCCGATCCCCATTCCTGAACAACGCACCCACTTGCAGAACCGGGCAGTCCCGCTCAAGCAGGGGGAGAGGGAATCTCCCCGCCATCTCATCTTGCCAAAATGACGGCACAAGTCTTGCAAAGTTGACTCAGTAGCTTCCGGAAACGCAGTTCAATACGGCGACATTCCTGAGGCTTTGCACCTTCGAATGTCTCATTATATAGTGACGTTAGAGACCTGCAACCCTACGGAGGGAATGGCAAATGCAACGGCCCGGTTTTACATGGGAACGGGACAGGTGAGGAGTGGGTAGATGTCACATCCTGTCTTGATTGTGGATAGTGAACATGGCATGAGATCGGCACTCACCAATGCCTTGAGCAGCGGTGGATACGCTGTGGAGTCTGTATCGGATGGATCCCAGGCCCTTGATAGACTAAGGAGGGATCCATTCAGCCTGGTCATTACCGATATGCAGTTGCCCGAGATATCCGGGATAGAAGTGCTGACAGAGGTGAAAAGGACTTCCCCTCACGTACCGGTGATCATGACTACGGCCGACGGCAACATCCAAAGCGCAGTGGAAGCCATGCAAAAGGGGGCATCCGATATCCTTCTAAAGCCCTTTTCAGAAGAGACCTTGGCCGTAATGGTCAAGAAGATCCATAAACGATCCAATGGCCGGGGCAGGGACGGCTCTGGCGTACATATCCAGGGCCCCGGGAGATCCTCACACATGGTGACCCAAGATCCGCAGATGCTGAAGATCCTGAAGCTGGCCAAGGAAATCGCCCCCAGTAAAGCCACAGTCCTGATTCAGGGGGAAAGCGGCACCGGTAAAGAGGTATTGGCCTCATTCATTCACAACCACAATGGAGGGAGTGGAAAACCGTATGTGGCCATAAACTGTGCTTCTTTGCCGGACGGCCTGGCCGAAAGTGAACTCTTCGGCCATGAAAAGGGCGCCTTTACCGGGGCGGTGAACCGAAAGGTCGGCAAATTTGAACTGGCCCACCAGGGCACCATCGTTTTGGATGAAATCAGTGAAATGCTGCTGCCGATCCAGGCCAAATTATTGAGGACCCTCCAGGAAAGAACCATCGATCGGGTGGGCGGAACCAAGCCGATCCCGGTGGATGTGAGGGTTATCGCCATCAGCAATTCGGACCTCAGGAACGCGGTAAAGGAACGGAAGTTCAGAGAGGACCTGTTTTACCGGGTCAATGTGATTCCATTCACCGTTCCCCCGTTGAGGGAGCGGAAAGGGGATATCGGTGTACTGGCTCAGCATTTCCTGGAAAAATATGGCGGCCTTTACCGTAAGCCGGTGAGCCGGATATCGGAAGAGGCCCTTTCCGTGTTGCAGGGTCTTGAATGGAAGGGGAACGTGAGGGAGTTACAGAATGTGATGGAGCGGGCGGTCCTTTTGGCGGAAGGGGACACCCTCTTGCCGGAACATCTGTTTCTGGAGGGAGGCGAGAATCACCAGCAGACGCCCCCCGATATCAGGCCCGGGATTACCGTCAAGGAGATGGAAAAGGAATTGATCTTCAAGACCCTCAAGGAAGTCGATGATAACCGGACGTACGCAGCTGAGATGCTGGGGATCAGTATCAGGACCTTGAGGAATAAGTTGCGGGAATACCGGGAGGCATGACCAGGAGTGTACCCTTAGGGCTCACTCAAAAATAACTTCCCATTTTCCCATCTCAGCTTCGGGCCATCTTCGGCCGCCGCTCAATCGTGAAGTCCTCGAAATAGTTCACTATTTCTGTGGCTTCACTCAATCGCGACGACCAAAGCTGACCCAAATCTGAGCGTCAATTCTGTGAATTTATTTTTGAGTGAGCCCTTAGCCAAAGGGTTGTTTGAAGGAACAGGAGGAGACTATGGCATCGGGAAAACTATTCAGCGGGGCGTATCCTGTATTGGAAAAGGCCTTGGATCTCAGATCCATGAAACACAACCTTATTGTCTCCAATATCGCCAATAAGGACACGCCGGGCTACAAGGCCTTTGATCTGATGGTTGAGGACGAACTAAACAAATTCATGGACAAGGGGCAGCCTGTGAAACTGCAAAAAACAGATGAAGGCCACCTTTCCGGGAACGCCGCCCACAGGGAAACCGGCCGATCCGTGAGGGACAAGGGGTCCAAATTTTCATTGAGAACGGATGGCAATTCCGTGGACATTGATCAAGAGATGGCCAAGCTCTCCAAGAACAATCTTCTGTACAACGCCATGTCCCAGATCATTTCCAGGAAATTTCAGGGGCTGAAAGATGTTATCAAGGGAGGGTAAGGAAAATGAATTTTTTTAACGCATTTGGGATCAGTGCCTCAGGCCTGTCGGCCCAAAGGGTGCGAATGAATGTGGCCACGAGTAACCTGGCAAATATCAATACCACCCGGACCCGGCACGGCGGGCCCTACCGGAGGAAAGATGTGGTTTTTTCAAGCCGACCCGCTACCGGTTCGTTCAGAAACACGCTCAGATCGACCATGGCCAAAAGACTAACAGGGGTCAGGGTCAGCGGAATAATAGAGGATCCCAGACCCCCCATTTCAAAATATGCGCCCCAGCACCCGGAGGCGGACAAAAAAGGATACATAAAGGTACCCAGGATCAACCTCATGGAGGAGATGGTCAATATGATGTCGGCCACCCGAAGCTATGAGGCCAATGTGACCGCCATCAAGGCCACCAAAGATATGGCCAAGAAGGCCCTGGAGATAGGGAGGTAGTTATGAATCAAATTACAGTGACCAATCGTCTGGAAACCCCCACGCCTTTTGAGCATCAAGAAAAACAGGGCCTGAAGACTCAGGAAGGATCGTTTTCAGAGGCGCTTTCCGGGGCAATAAATGAGACGGATCAGCTTCGGAAGGCCGCGGAGTCAGCGGTAACAGATCTCGCCTCCGGAAATAACGCCGATATCCACAAGACCATGATCGCCATGGAGAAAGCCAGCATCTCTTTGAAGTTGATGATGCAGGTGCGCAACAAGGTGATATCGGCCTATCAAGAGATCATGCGAACGCCGGTCTGATAAGGGATTGAAGAGATGGCCATCAATGAGATTTCATCACAACTGAAATCCGCTTTCGGGAATATGATGCCCGCCAAGATGTTTGCCTTGGTGTTTTTGGTGTTAATTACCATAGCCGGCTTTATATTGATTGTGGTGTGGTCGGGGAAACCGGATTTGCAGCCCCTGTACACCAACTTGAGTCCTGAGGACGCCGGGGCCATCTTGACCCGGCTAAAGGACAAGAAGATCCCTTATGAGGTTTCCGCAAATCAGGATTCTATCCTGGTGCCCAGCGATCAACTGTATGAGATCAGACTCGAAATGGCCGCTCAGGGGCTTCCTTTGGGGAGCGGCGTGGGGTTTGAGATCTTCGATAATGCAAAACTGGGGATGACTGAATTTGTTCAAAACGTCAATTTCCAGAGAGCGTTGCAGGGAGAACTCTCCCGTACCATAAACGGGTTTGATGAGGTTAAGGGATCAAGAGTGCACATCGTTATGGGGTCCAAGTCCTTGTTTTCCGAAGACGAAGAGCCTGCCACTGCATCGGTCATCCTCAAATTGCGGCGGGGGCAG
>JAIPDZ010000232.1 GCA_021737425.1 Deltaproteobacteria bacterium | reverse complement strand
TCACGCCGTCGGATGATATCGTAACCCAGGACGATTCCAGGACCTTGAACCTTCGGATCAAGTTTATCCATCCCATGGAGATGCATTACATGGAGATGGTGAAACCGAAGCGGTTCGGGGTTCTGCATGACGGCAAAAAGAGGGATCTACTGGGCACCCTTGAGGCGGCCAAAGGAAAAGGCATGGATCAAGCCGACTCATTTACCTATTGGACCGCCGATTACAACATCCGGAGGCCGGGCGACTACACCTTCTATGTGGAACCCGCACCTTACTGGGAGCCTGCAGAAGATTTGTTTATCGTTCATTATACCAAAGTCTGTGTCAACGCTTTCGGCCTGGAACAGGGCTGGGATCAACCGGTTGGACTGGAGACGGAGATCGTTCCGTTGACCCGGCCATACGGGCTGTGGACCGGCAATCTCTTTACCGGCCAGGTGCTCCTCAAAGGCAAGTCGGTCCCCTTTGCCGAGGTGGAGATCGAGTATCTGAACGAATCACCAGGTAACATCAGTGTGGTGCTTCCTGCGGCAGGTCCTTACATTACCCAGGTGGTCAAGGCCGACGCCAATGGTGTTTTCAGTTACGCCATGCCCAAAGCCGGCTGGTGGGGGTTTTCGGCATTAAACGAAGCCGAGTGGAAACTCAAGCACCATGGGCAGGAAAAAAGCGTGGAGATCGGCGCCGTCTACTGGGTGCATACCCGGGACATGAAATAAAAAATGGTCAAAGTTCCTTACATTTGGGAGATTCCCTGCAGCTCGCTGCAAGGTTCTTCAAATGAGTGCTTCTCCCCCTGTGGGAGGCCGATGTTCGAGGCGATCCATACAGTAATTGGAGGATGTGATGAAGCTCCTGAATTATCTTTTTGTTCTAATTCTCGTGTCACTGCTGTTCAGCGGAACTGCACTGGCGCACAGGGTCAACATTTTCGCCTATGTCGAAGCAGGGAAAATCTATGCCGAAAGCTATTTTCCTGACGGCAGGCCGGTTGAAGGCGGCAAGGTGCTGGTTTACGACAGCAAGGACAAACTCCTCTTGGAAGGTGTGACCGACAAGGAAGGGCTTTTCAACTTCGATATCCCAAAGGTTGATGATTTGAACATAGTGATCGAGGCAACCATGGGCCATAAAAACAGCTTTACACTCAAAAGGGGCGTAGTGGAGGGTGGGAAATGACGGCGATGCGAAGGGGTTTCATGATCGCTTTCCTGCTCTTATTCCCAATGATCCTTCCGGGCTCCCTCGTGGCGGAAACGCCGCCTGATGAAACCCAGGAGGTCATCGCGCTCTTGAAAGTGCAAAACAGCCGGTTGTCCAAGGACCTCCGGCGCATCCAGCGGGAGATCGCCGCCCTTCGTGCGGATCTCTCCGAACCCGGAGTCAAAGACATCTTTGCGGGTGTGGGCTACATCTTCGGCCTCTTTGGGGTGGCGGCATTTGTGGCCGCCCGCCGGAAAGGGTAATTCATGCACATATCAGACGGCGTTCTCCCCACCTATGCAACTGTCGGCGGCTATGTCGTGAGTGCCGCTCTAACCGCATGGAGTGCGCGAAAGACCCGGAGTCAGGACCTCCCCAAGCTGGCGGTGGTCACCGCAGCCTTTTTTGTGGCGTCACTGATTCATGTTCCTCTTGGACCCACCAGCGCCCATCTCCTCATACCGGGGCTCACCGGTGCCCTGTTGGGCCCGCCCGCCTTTCTGTCCATCGGCCTGGGGCTTCTGCTTCAGAGCTTTCTATTTCAATTCGGCGGTCTGACGGCCCTGGGTGCCAACACCTTGATGATGGGGCTTCCTGCCGTCATCTGCGGATGGATCTTTCAGAGGTACAAGGGCCGCACACAGAAGCGGCAGGCCATTGTGGGAGGGCTGGTGGGCGCCCTGGGAACGGCCATGGCGGCCATCTTTCTCGCCTTGCTCCTGGGCACCGGCGGCGAGGATTTCCTGGGCATGGCCAAACTCGCCCTCCTGGCCCATATACCGGTCATCATTATCGAGGGAATCGTCAGCGCGTTTACCATCGGCTTTCTCGCTCGTGTCAAGCCGGACCTGCTTCGGGCCGCCTTCACGCCCGCGTCCAGGGAAACGGATGGCTGATATTATCCAATACCCGTTATGGCAGCTGCCCCTGCTGATTCTAATGCCGCTGGGATGTATTGCGGCCATGGTGATCTGTCTGCGACGCCTGGCCCATCGAAAAGAGATACCCCGGGGAGAGGACCCGGACTGGTCCGTTCCTTCCCTCGATGATGACACGGGCGCCACCCTGCTCCATCGCTGGGATGTCCGCGCTAAGATCGTGACCCTTTTGGTCTACAGCTTTGCCGTCGCATCCTTAGAGCACCTCACCCCCTCACTTTTGGCCGTCGTCCTTTCCTTGACTGCTATGGCAATCGCCCGCGTATCGGTGGTCCGGGTGCTGTTGCGCCTACTGGCATTGAGCGGTTTTCTGGGGATGCTGCTGGTGGTCCTGCCGTTTACCGTTCCCATGCATTCCGGGGACACCGTCCTTCTTTTCGGGGGGATCCAATGGCTCAGCTTCAACGTGCGGGGTCTCCTCCTGGCCGTGACCATTGCGGCAAAGGCCGTGGCCATTGCCCTGTTGATGGAGCCGCTTCTCGCCACCGCACCGTTACCGGTCACGCTGAACGGTCTCGCCAGACTCGGGCTTCCTGAAATGGTCGGCCAGATGGTATTGCTCAGCTATCGCTACGTCCATGTGTTTCTCCATGAAGCCCGGCGAATGGCTTCCGGCATGCGGGTCAGGGGGTTTCGCAAGCGTACGGACCTTTATACGCTCTACGCCGTGGCAGGGTTCCTCGGCATGCTGTTTGTGCGCAGCTTCGAACGGACCGAGCGGGTATTTGACGCCATGCGGGCCCGCGGCTACACGGGGCGCTTTCCGGAGCAGGGTGAATTTCGGCTCCAGGGGCGGGATATCCTGCTGGCATCGGCCTGGATACTGGCGGGCGGTGCCCTGATCGCTTATGACCGCATCATTTTGTAGGGAGCCGTCTTGATGCCTTCATCATTAGACCACCCTGTTGGCGCGGATCAGAAGCCTTCCCTTTTCAGTATAAATGGGCTGTGTTACACCTATCCGAACGGGGTCCAGGCCCTATCCGGGATTGATCTGAATATCGATTCAGGGGAGTCCATTGCGCTGGTGGGACAAAACGGATCCGGAAAGACCACACTGATCAAGCTTCTTTCAGGCCTGCTGAAGCCCGAAAAGGGTACGGTCCGATACAAGGGGGAGTCCTTAAGCGATCCTCACCTGTCCCGGGTCCGCCCCGAGATCGGAGTGCTTTTCCAGGACCCGGACGATCAGCTTTTCGGTCATACGGTGCTGGAGGATGTGGCCTTCGGTCTGCGGTCCCAAGGCGTCTCGCAGGCGGATGCGGTACCGGCGGCCACTGATGCGCTGGCACAGGTCAGTCTAACAAATATGGCCTACAAGCCTCCCCATCGGCTGAGTTTCGGGCAGAAAAAGCGTGCGGCGCTGGCCGGTCTTTTGGTCACGCAGCCAAAGGTGCTCCTGCTGGATGAGCCCACAGCCAATCTGGATCCGGGCCAGGAGCAGGTCTTCCTCGATCTTCTCAAGGCATTCCCCGGTACACTCGTCACGATCAGTCATGATCTCATCTTCCTCTACGAACTGTGTGATCGGGCCATTGTCCTGGATCAGGGCCGCATCCACCGGGACTGTGCATTTTGTGAACTGGTCTCGCAACGGGAGAATTTGCGTGCCAACGGTCTCGATTTTTCCTTTCGAATGTTTGTCACCAAAGACGGCCTTGAATCGGACACGGATTCACCGGATAAATGCCCTCGCCCGGCCCCTTCACCGAAGATTTCCCCCGAGGGCGCGCCCCTGGTGGTCCTGCGCGACTATGCCTACCGCTACCCGGACGGCACTTCGGCATTGAAGGATGTCCGCCTCGCCATCCATGAAACGGAGCGGGTTGCCGTCGTCGGAGAGAATGGTGCGGGAAAGACCACGTTGCTGTCTTGTCTGATCGGGATTTGCCGGGGGCAGGGGGAGTTTCTTTTTGACGGCCGCCCGGTGACCCGGCCGGTCCGCAGGAGGCTGTGGCGGGACGTGGGCATGGTCTTTCAGGACTGCGCCGATCAGCTTTTTTGTTCAAGCGTGGCAGAAGAACTCGGTTTCGGGCTTCGGCAGCTCGGATGTTCCCGAAATGAGTCCCGATCACGGATTCAACAGG
The DNA here is from genome assembly GCA_021737425.1 of Deltaproteobacteria bacterium. Lineage (GTDB taxonomy): Bacteria > Desulfobacterota > DSM-4660 > Desulfatiglandales > Desulfatiglandaceae > JAIPDZ01. The sequence goes on along the minus strand of JAIPDZ010000232.1, from coordinate 2,994 downwards.
CCCTCTCCCTGGTCCAGTTGGACGGATTTGAGGACCGTGTCCCGCTGCACCTTTCGGGGGGCGAAAGAAAGCGCCTTGCACTGGCCAGCGTTCTCGCCATGAAGCCGAGGCTGCTTATTCTGGACGAACCCACCGCAGGACTGGACCCGCAGGGCGAAGAGCTGCTGCTTCATATTCTCAAGGATCTCCAGGTGACTCTTCTGCTTGTCAGCCACGACATCTTCTTTATCAATGAGCTGACCGATCGAACCCTGGTGATGCACAGGGGAGGAATCATCAATGATCTGCCGACACATGCCTTTTCGACGGATGAACGGCTCGGGAACCTAAACGGACTCTCCTTTGTATACCGGGAGCGGAGTGCCGCCGCCGTCTCCTTGTTACAGTATGAACACGAGCATAAACATATTCACCAGCACCCCCATATCCATACCCATCGCCACGACAGAATAACCCATGTGCATCGCCACGAACATGCGCATGCCCACCGTTTCCTGCACCGGCATCCCGGCGACGACAAGGCGCATGCGCATCTAACGTGGCCATACCACACGAAAGACCATCCAACGCACGAGGACGGCGCGGACGATCATGCCCATAAAAAAGATTGATTAGAGATGCCAGGCAACCTTCACCCGGTTGCGTTGGTGCTCGGAAAGGGGTTCGGAACCCGCAGGCGAGGGGGCCGATGACAGCGATGAGTCCCACAATACAATCAGCTTCTGCCACTGCCTTACAGCTTTAAAAAGCCGATAAAGCTGAACCGCCGGGATGAAGATGTCTCGGAAAAAAAGAGTTGACAGGATTTCATCTGTCCATTAATAACCAGCGCCATATCCGGCAATGAGGTCTGCCGTAAACCGCCCTTATCAAAGGGATGATGACTTCTACTTCAAAGCGATTTGGGGTAGAAGTATGTGAATCTGCCCCACCTTAGACTCCGGGTGGGTTTTTGTATAAAGGCCCTGCGAGCGTATCGCCCGGAGGGTTTTTCTTTTTTGGGGAGGTTGTCTTTTGGCTATCAGTATCGCCTTGATTATTCTTTTGGGATTATGCGGGGACTATTTGTTCCGTCGGATGAAACTGCCCGGTCTGGTGGGCATGCTCCTGGTGGGCGTGATCATCGGGCCCTATGTCCTGAATCTGATGGCCCCGGAGATGATGACCGTGTCCGGTGATTTCCGACGGATCGCCCTCATCGTCATCCTCCTAAGGGCCGGCTTTGAACTGAGGCGGGAATCCCTCAACCAGGTGGGAAGGGCCGCGCTCATCATGAGCGCCGTACCAGCGGTTTTCGAGATCGGCGGGGTCATGCTGGTGGCCCCCGTACTTCTGGGGCTGACTTATCTGGAGGCCGCCATCCTGGGGGCCATCCTGGCAGCGGTTTCACCGGCGGTGGTGGTCCCGTTGATGATCGACTTTATGGACCGGGGACGGGGTACAAAAAAGGGGATCCCCACCCTTATCCTGGGGGCCTCGTCTGTGGATGATGTGTTCGTGATTGTGCTCTTTACGGTTTTTTTGGGCATGTACGGCGGCGGGGCAGAGGGAAGCGTTTGGATGCGGTTGGCAGAAATTCCCGTAAGTATCGGGCTTGGGATTATAGCAGGCCTGTTTCCCGGTTATCTGCTCTATCGACTCTTCAGTAAGTATGATTGGCGCCCCCCCAAACGGACCATCGTAGTCATGGGCACCGCCATCTTTCTGACCTGGCTGGAAGGGGCCGTGGAACCCTGGGTACCCATGGCGAGCCTTCTCGGAGTGATGGCCATCGGCTTTGTGATTCTGGAGAAATCAGAGGCCGTCGCCCACATCATCTCTCAGAAACTGAAAAAGCTCTGGATGTTCGCGGAGCTCCTGCTGTTTGTGCTGGTGGGCGCTCAGGTCAATATCCACGTGGCATGGAAAGCGGGCCTTGCAGGCATCGGCGTTATCATAGTGGGTCTCTTATTCAGGAGCGTGGGGTCCCACATCTCGCTGTTGGGCACCAACCTTACTGTGAAGGAAAGACTATTCTGTGTAGTGGCCTACATCCCCAAGGCCACGGTCCAGGCAGCCATCGGCGCCGTGCCTTTGGCCGCAGGTGTGGCCGCAGGAGAAGTGATTCTGGCAGTGGCAGTGCTTTCCATCCTGCTTACCGCACCTATCGGCGCTATCGGCATCATGGTTTTGGGGGAACGGATTCTGGACAATGGAGAGCGTTCGGCCTATCGGTTTAAGGAACTGAGGGAAGGCATGGGTCTCCCCCGGGTGGGAGAACGGGTCAGGAGCAAGGCATTTGATACCATCTGGAAAGTGATCGAAGAAAAGGAGATTTGGATCGAGGCACCGGATACCCCCCATTTGGAACAGAATAAGACGCAATCAGTACCCGCCATCTCACTGCGGTACTGGAAGGAGGCCGCCAGCAATGGCCCCGGAACCGGAAAGACCCTGACCTGTCGTTACAGCGAGGGGGATAAGCCCTTTGATCATCACTGGGAGATTCTGTACGATTGGTGAGTAGAATCATCACCATTCCATTGCATCGGTCTTTGTTTTTTAGCATAACCCCAGTGTCATTAACTTAAGGCGCTATCGCCTTGTCACTACGCGCAAACGTCATTCCGGTCCCGGATCACGTCCGGGATGACGGACCCGGAATCCAGTCTTTTCAAATACTTCTGGACCCCGGCTCCCGGATCGGAGTCCGGGACAAGCTTCGCCGGGGTGACGATCGAACTATTGGAACCTTGCTTAAGTTAATGACATTGAGCGGAACCCTTTTCGAAAACCATAGTAGATCTTTACGATTTAAGCCAAACATCCTGGTGCCCCAGATTTTTCTTGAACCGCAAGGGCAATCTTAGTATACTCATTCAGCAAAAGAGCGACTTCTCATCTTTTTCACTATTTTACCCAATGCAGGCCTACGGTCGCAACCAAATCAGTGGCCAGTGTTCAGGTTTCAGGTTTCAGCAAACAATAAACCCTGACACCCGAAACCTGACACCT
>JAIPDZ010000007.1 GCA_021737425.1 Deltaproteobacteria bacterium | reverse complement strand
ATCCGCCTTCGGCCGGATCGGGTGGCCATGCAGGATGCCACGGCCCAGATGGCCATGCTCCAATTCATTCAGGCGGCACAAAACAAATCACGGGTGCCCGCCACCATCCACTGTGACCATCTGTTACGGGCCGGCGAAGGTGCAGAGCCGGATCTCGAAAGGGCCCTGGCCGCCAACCGGGAGGTGTACGACTTCCTCTCTTCGGCGGCCCAGAAGTACGGTATCGGATTCTGGGCCCCCGGCTCCGGCATCATCCACCAGGTCATTTTTGAAAATTATGCCGTCCCCGGCAGCATGATGATCGGGACCGACTCCCACACCCCCAATGCCGGGGGCCTGGGCATGCTGGCCGTGGGGGTGGGAGGGGCAGATGCGGCCGAGGCCATGGCCGGGCTTTGGTGGGAGACCCCTGCGCCCCGTCTAATGGGGGTGAGACTCGGGGGTCGACGGAAGGGCTGGAGTTCCGCCAAAGACGTGATCTTTGAAATGCTCAAAAGATTCAGTGTAAAAGGGGGCACCGGTAAAATCATTGAGTATTTCGGGGAGGGGGCCCAATCCCTCTCCGCCACTGAGAAGGCCACCATTACCAATATGGGGGCGGAACTGGGGGCCACCACCTCGGTGTTTGTCTATGATGAGGCCATGGATGCCTATCTCAGGAATGTGGGCCGCCAATCGGATGCGGACTGGGCCTGCTCTGTCAAGGAGATACTGTGCCAGGATGATATCTGTGTAAAACAACCGGAGTCGGTTTTTGACGAGTTTGTTGAAATCGATCTCGGTCAGGTTAAGCCCTGCCATGCCGGGCCCTACAGCCCGGACAGGGTCACCCCGGTAAGCGAGTTCAGGGCCCTTGCCACGGCTGAAAACTGGCCGGAGTCTATCTCCGCCGTGCTCTTAGGCTCCTGTACCAATTCCTCCTATTCCGACCTGTATGCCGCCGCCATGGTACTGGAACAGGCCTCACGACATGGACTCAAGGCCAAAGTGCCGTTCATGCTCTCCCCCGGTTCGGCCCAGGTCTATCACACCATCGAGCGGGACGGCATCCTCAAAAAGATCATAGCGGTCGGGGGAGTGGTCCTTGCAGCCTCCTGCGGCCCCTGTATCGGGCAATGGAACCGAAAGGATATCCAAAAGGGGGCGCCCAATGTCCTGTTTACCACCTTCAACCGCAATTTCCGGGGAAGGAACGATGCCAACCCCGAGACCCGGGCCTTCCTGACCTCACCGGTCATGGCCGCGGCCCTGGCCGTGTCCGGCCAAACCGGATTCGACCCGGATAGAGACACCCTGCTGGGCACAGACGGGATCCGATTTAGACTCCACCCCCCTGAGCCCCCGGATCTGCCCCGAGAGGGGATGGTGCTGACCAAAGCAGGATACCATCCTCCGGCCCGGGACGGGGATAAGGTGGTCATCAACATTGATCCGCACTCCGACCGGCTGGAACTTCTAAAGCCCTTTGAACCGTGGGATGGGGAGGATTTTACAGACCTGCCCATCCTTATCAAAACCCAAGGCAAAACCACCACCGACCACATATCGCCGGGCGGTCAATGGCTCCAATACCGGGGCCATCTGTCCAATATCTCAGAGAATCTCCTCGAGGGGGCCACCAACGCCTTTACCGGTGAGACCGGACACGGGACCGATATCTTCACCGGGGAAGCCCATGTGAGGCTTTCGGCCCTTGCCAAGCGCTACACAGACCGGGCGGGGGGCTTTGTGATTGTGGGGGATGAAAACTACGGGGAGGGCTCCAGTCGCGAGCATGCGGCCATGAGTTCACGGTTTCTGGGCGCCAAGGTGGTTCTGGCCAGATCCTTTGCCCGCATCCATGAGGCCAATCTGAAAAAACAGGGGGTATTGGCCCTGACCTTCCAAGACCCTGGGGATTATGAGGCCATTGAGGCGGAAGACCGCATACGGTTTCTGAACTTGAAGGAACTAACCCCGGGAAGCCCGGTGAGGGCTGTGGTCCGGAAAAAGACCGACCATGCGCTGGAACTACTCTTGAATCACACCTTTACCCGGGAACAGATAGGGTGGTTCAGGGCAGGATCCGCACTCAACACCATCACCCAATGAGGGAACAGAAATGGACCGGCACACAGACCCGGCGGCGCGGAAAGCGGATGGGAAACAGGACACCATCTGCGGCTGCACCCCTGAAACGCTGTTACGAAAGATTGAAGGCTTCCATGGTTTTATCGCACCGGGGCTGGTCATCGGCGCCCTCATGGTGGACTGGATCCAGGAGCTTATGGACCCCATGGCAGAGGCCGATGCAGTGGTGGAAACCTGTCACTGCCTTCCGGATGCAGTACAGATATTTACGCCCTGTACGGTGGGAAACGGCTGGCTCAAAATCCTGGATTGGGATCAGTTCGCCCTGTCCCTGTACGACCGGTTCAAGCTTCACGGCTACAGGGCCTGGCTCGACCTGACCAAGCTTCAATCCTCACCCCCGGTCCGTGACTGGTACATGCGCACTCGGCCCAAGTCAGAACTCCCCGGGGAAGTCCTGATCCCGGCCATCCTAAATGCGGGCCGGGACATCCTCTCCTGTGCTCCCATCCACATGATACGGTTTCATCATCGCAAGAAAAAGGGTGAAATAGGCGTCTGTCCGGTTTGCGGGGAGGCCTATTCCACCAGGGTGGGCGATCGCTGTTCAAGCTGTCAGGGAGAAGGGTATTATCAGATTGTGGAACCATGATCGGGGATTGTGGATGACACCCGAAACCCTTGCCAACTCTATTTTGCCCGGATCAATTCCCGTTCATCAGATAGGTCACCGCCGCTTCCAGGCCGTCCACGGTGAGTTCAAACATGGGAAAGATTTCGCGGATCATATTGATGGTGCGGGTGTAGGGCCACTCCTCAGCCATCTTGGGGTTCAGCCAGACCGAATGGGGAAAGGTATCGGCGATAAATTGGAGTCTCTCGTAACTCGGTTTTCGGGTCCGCTCCTCAATGTGTATGGAGCCGTCCGTGGCCATCAGTTCATAGGGGGCCATGCTGGCATCCCCCACGATGATAAAGCGGGTCTCGGGATCCCGGCGCACCAGATCTTCCACCGGTTGGGGTTTTCGATACCGGGCCGGATCCTCCCACAGATTGTCGTAGATGGTATTGTGGAAGAAAAAGGTCTTTAATTCCTTGAATTGGGCCCGGGCATAGTTGAACATGGTCTGAACGATCCCGATATAGGGATCCATGGACCAGCCCCCGTTGTCTATGGCCAGGATAACCTTGAGACGGTCCTTGAGGGCCCGGTCGAAGACGATTTCGATCTCGCCGGCGTTCTTCATGGTCTGATAGATGGTTTCGTCCACATTGACCACGTCCTTGGGCCCGGCAGGAACCAGGTTCCGCAGCCGCTTGAGCGCCTCCCCCATCTGGGCCTGGGTCAGGGGGCCTTCCTGGGAATAATCGCGATACCGCCGGTCCATGGCCACCTTTACCGCAGACTTGTTTCTGGACACCCCGCCCACCCGCATGCCGCCGGGATGATACCCTGAATGGCCCACCGGCGAGGTGCCGCCGGTCCCGATCCATTTGCTGCCCCCGTGGTGTTCCTCGGTCTGCTCCTTCAACCGGTCCAGAAAATACTGAAGCAGCTCCTCCGGACTCATCTTGTTCAGGGACTCTTCATCCACACCCAGGGCATCGGCCATCCCTTTGGGGTCCTTCAACCACTCCTCCAGCATGGTCTTGGCCACCTCATTGAGCTCAAATTCCTCGGGTTCCTTGAGGTCCGCCCCTTCAAAACGATGGGCGAACACCTGATCATACAGGTCAAAATATCGTTCGCTTTTGACCAGCAGGGTACGGGCGGCGGTATAGAAGTCGTCGATGGAGGTGATGAGCCCTTGTCTCAGGGCCTCCTGAAGACGCAAAAAAGAGGTGGGAGAGGCAGGAATGCCCACCTGTCTCAATAGATAGAAAAAACTCGTAAACATGCTCTTCTCCAAGCGGGGCGTCCGGGGTTCTGAACCCATAGATGTACGCCCCATGCCCTACATGCTGTGCGTCAGGTTATATCCTCATCCGCGAAGCCGCCTGGCGGGATGCGGCATAATCCGGGCTCTTCTTGAACAGGACGCCCAAGTAGGGAAGATCTCCCTTGATGAGGTGTTTGACCTTAAAATCCGGATCCGCCTGCAGGGCCCGGATCCAGTTGATCAACTCCCGGGTGGCCGGTTTCTTCTCGATCCCGCGAAACTCCCGTATCTTGTAAAAGGCCCGAATGGAGGCGTCCAACAATTCCTTGCTGATATCCGGAAAATGGACCTGGACGATCTTTTGCATCATATCCGGATCGGGAAAGGCGATGTGGTGGAAGTTGCAGCGGCCCAAAAACGGATCCGACAGATCCTTCTTGGCATTGGAGGTGATGATAATCACCGGCCTGTGGTTGGCAGTAATGGTCTTATCGATCTCGATAATATCAAACTCCATCTGATCCAGCACGTCCAGCATATCGTCCTGAAAATCCGTATCCGCCTTGTCGATTTCATCGATCAGGAGGACCACCTTTTCCTCGGACGCAAAGGCCTGGCCGATCTTTCCCATCTTGATGTAGTCTTCGATTCGACTCACGTTCCGGGTGGAATCTCCAAAACGGCTGTCATTTAAGCGGGTCAGGGTATCGTACTGGTAGAGGGCGTCCACCAGCTTCATGCTGGATTTGACGTTCAGCACGATCAATTTCATGTCCAGGGCCTCTGAAATGGCATGGGCCAGCATGGTCTTGCCGGTCCCGGGTTCCCCCTTGAGCAGGAGGGGCATCTCCAGGGCCATGGAGATGTTCACGATCTGGGCCAACTCCTCATCCAATACATACTGGGTTGCGCCCTTAAACTTGCCGTTGGCGTTACTTTCTTCCTGCATATGCCTACTCCTTGTTAACGATGGTATTTTCTCGTAAAACCGCTCAAACATGGATCTCTTCCAATCAACAAAATGTAAGTTATTATTTTAACCATTCTTTCCAACGGGTCAACCCTCCTCTCGGCGTTAATCCGGCCGGCAAGGTTGCATTCAAATCAAATCCCTGCTAAACACCGGCCTTGTACCAGCGTGTTTTTCAAACCCGCTGGATCTCGATTCGTAGGAGCTGTCCCATCATGCCTTTAGCCTTTGAATCCCGCAGCCATGGTACCATCGCCTTTGGATTTTTTAATATCGATTCCGACATGCTGCTGTTGGATCGCCTCTTTTTCTTTTCCACACACTTCTGCCGTCACATTGAAAAACTAACGGCATTGGATACCCTGACCCCGTTCACCACCGGGTGGGAGGGGTATGTTATCCCGGATCCCGGGCAGATCGGGGATCTTATGGGGGCCATTCACGGGATCCGTCACACCGGGTTTATGGGAGAAGTATATGAGCGGTTCCCGTTCCCTAAAAAAGAGGCGGAGTTTAAGCAAAAGCCGGAAGGTCATCACACCCAAGAAGTGATGGACGCCATCATCCGGAAATACGGCGTCAGGCAAAAGATCCTGCTGGTGTTCGATCCGGATGAGGCAGAGATTTCTGTGGGGCCCTATGAATTTACAGTAGACCAATTTGATGCATTGATCCGCTATGTATGGGAGGGGGGATACCCCAAGTGGCGGGATGGCGTAAGGCCTGAATATGTGCTCAGGATGAAGACCCGGCTCGACCACAGCCCCCTGGGTCTGTTTGCCCCTCTATTTTGACAGGTGTTCCCACATGGCCGCGGCTTCGGCCTTTCCCCGGTCCTCCTCCACCGGCGCCTGCGGGGTTGGATCGGGCCCTGTCCCCCGGAGGCGGGCAATCCGTTCCTGAAGCGGGGGATGAGTGGAGAAGAGATGCATCAGCCCCCCGCCCGAGAGCGGATTTACAATAAACATATGGGCGGTGGAGGGGTTGGCGTGCATGGGATGTTTTTTGACGGCCGCCCCCAGCTTTTCCAGGGCCCTCGCCAGCCATTCCGGGTTTCCGGTGAGTCGGGCCCCGGTGGCATCGGCCAGGTATTCCCTCGATCTGGAGATGGCCATCTGAATAAGCATGGCGGCCAGCGGCGCCACAATGGACATGACAATGAGCCCGATACCGCCCAGGCCCCCTTCGTCATCGTCGGATCCACCCCCGAAAAAGGCACTCCATCTCGCCATGGTGGAGAGGATCATGATGGCCCCTGCCATGGTGGCGGCAATGGAACCGATGAGGATATCCCGATCCTTGATGTGAGACATCTCGTGGGCCAGCACCCCCGTGGCTTCGTCATCATCCATGGTACTGAGCAGGCCTTCCGTGACCGCGATCACCGCATGCTCGGGATTCCTTCCCGTGGCAAAGGCATTGGGAGACGACTCGGGGATGATATAGACCCGGGGCATGGGGAGTTCCGCCTTGTGGGCCAGTTCCTGTACCGCGGTATACAGGCCGGGAAAATCCTCCGGGCCCACCTCCCGGGCCTTGTACATCTTGAGTACCATCTTATCCGAATACCAGTAGCTGAAAAAGTTCATGCCCACGGCCAGGATAAAGGCCAGGATCATGCCCTGTTGCCCCCCCAACAGGCCCCCGATGAAGACCATGAGCGCGGTCATGGCGCCCAAAAGGAGCGTGGTTCTGAACCAGTTGCCCATAACACCTACCTCCGCATCACCTTTTAGCCAAAAGATAAGGATTCCGGGGCATTCGTCAAGATGCGGTGGAAGCCATCCATAATACGGGGAAGCCTTACGCCCGGGGATTTGGAATAGGGGGTCGCGACCTTGACATGCGCGGAAAGGATGGGATATTTATCTGTTCCGACCGATACCCGGTTCACTAAAAATATGAGAGCCCTGATCATTATACCCACATTCAATGAATCCCGGAACATCGGGGTGCTCATCCCTTGGGTCTTTGAGGTCTTGAAAGAGAAGGGGGTGGAAGCGCACATCCTTGTTGTGGATGACAACTCCCCGGACCGGACAGCCCAAATTGTCCTCGGGCTGAAGGAGAATGGATTCTCATCACGCTTGTTTATCCTCCTAAGGAAACGAAAGATGGGATTGGGGTCCGCCTATGTGGCGGGATTTCATTGGGGTCTTGATCGCGGATACCACTGCTTGGCCCAGATGGATGCGGACTTGTCCCATAACCCCGTCTATCTCCCCGAGATGCTGAAAAAAACCAAGACTCACAGCGTTGTGGTGGGGTCCAGATATGTACCCGGCGGTTTCATAAAGGGGTGGGGGATATGGAGGCGGGTGATTTCCAGGGGGGGGTCTTTGTATGCAAAAGGCATTCTAAGCGTCCCTATCCATGATCTGACCGGGGGGTACAATATCTGGACGCGGTCGACCCTCCTGGGCATCAACCCGGACACCATACGCTCCGAAGGATACGCCTTTCAGATCGAAATGAAATACCAGGCGTTTAAAAAAGGGTTCCGCTTCAGCGAATTCCCGATTATCTTTGTCGACAGGACCCAACAAAAATCCAAGATGTCCAAACGCATATTCATAGAGGCGATCTATCGGGTCTGGCAACTCCGACTCACACCTTGACCTATTTGTGCCCGGAATGACGTTCGTCTGTAGGGATAAGGCCATAGAGCCTTAAGTTAATGACATTGTTTTGAATCCCTTACCCACTTCTGGTATGATCGTCTCCATGTTATGGGCGCATTTGCCCTGTGAGGGATGCACCTCCACCAAACGACAACTGTTTTCCAAAAAACTACAGCATGGAAAATGCATGGCAGAAATCAGCGTGATCATTCCCACCTATAACCGGCCCCTCAAGACAGCCCGGGCCGTTGCCTCGGTCTTGTATCAGACCGTAGGGGACTGTGACATCATGGTGGTGGATGACGGCTCCACGGATCATACCCCCGAGACCCTGTCCCAGTTCAACCATCGGGTCCGGGTTGTCACCCATCCGCATAACTGCGGGGTCTCTGCGGCCAGGAATTCCGGGATCATGACATCCCGATCCCCCCTGGTGGCGTTTCTGGATTCAGACGACTATTGGCTGCCCCGCAAACTGGCGGTGCAACAGGCCTTCATGCATGCCCATCCCGAGGTCATGATCTGCCAGACTCAGGAAACCTGGATCCGCAACGGCCGGTACGCCAATCCTAAGGAAAAGCACCGCAAGCCTTCAGGCTGGATATTCGAGCCCTCCCTTAAACGCTGCCTGGTCAGTCCCTCCGCAGTAATGCTCAGGCGCACCCTGCTGGAGGAGGTGGGCATGTTCGATGCATCCCTTCCGGCCTGTGAAGACTATGATCTCTGGCTTCGAATCCTGTGCCGATATCCCGCCCCTCTCATCCGGGAAAGCCTGGTGGTCAAAGAAGGGGGTCATCCTGACCAGTTGTCGGCCAAGTACAAAGGGATGGACCGCTTCCGGATCCAGGCCCTGTTGAAGCTTTTGAAAAGCGGCCGCTTGACCCCGTCCCAAGCGGAAGCGGTCCGGCAGGAACTCCGTCTCAAAGGTCGCATCTATGGCCAGGGGTGCATCAAACGGGGAAGGGCCGCAGAAGGCGCGTTTTATCTGGAAATCCTCAAGCACCTCAGGGAGACAAGGTCCTTTGACCCCCTGCACCCGGGGGCGGTTTCACAGGGATGCCCATGATCTGGATGCTTCTGGCATTGGCCCCGCTCTCCCTGTGGACGGCCATTCTGCTCTTGCCCTGGCGGCCTTGGGCCACCCGGGAGTATCTAAATGCATCGGACGTTGTGGGTCCCGAGCCCCTGCCCGATATTACGGTATTAATCCCGGCCAGAAACGAGGCCGAAGTAATCGGCAGGACCCTGGAGGGGGTTCGGGCTCAGGGCCCGGGCATGGGGATCATTGTGGTGGACGATCAGTCCACGGATCAGACCACCCGGGAGGCAATGGCCTGGGACGGAGTGAGGGTGATACCGGGGGAACCCCTCCCTCCCCAATGGAGCGGAAAGGTGTGGGCCCTTGAGCAGGGCCTGCGCCATGTCCGCTCGGGCTGGGTCCTCCTTTTGGACGCGGACATCGTGCTGGCGCCCGGGATCCTGCAGGCGCTGTTACATCATGCCCACACCCATGATGTGGACTTCCTCTCCCTGATGGCCCGCCTGCGGATGACCCATTTCTGGGAAAAATGGCTCATGCCGGCCTTTGTCTACTTTTTCAAACTCCTTTACCCCTTTGCTCTGGCCAATTCCCCTTCGTCAAAGGTGGCGGCCGCAGCCGGGGGATGCATCTTGGTGAGGACGGATGCGCTCAGGACATCCGGGGGGGTCAGCGCCATAAAAGATGCGCTCATCGATGACTGCGCCCTGGCGGGACAGATCAAGACGGCGGGTTTCCGGACCTGGACCGGCCTCAGCCATTCGGTCCAAAGCCTGAGGCCCTACCAAGGACTCAAGGACATCGCCCACATGGTGGCCCGAACCGCGTTTTATCAACTGCATCATTCCACCGTGCTCCTGTTCCTGGTTACTGCGATGATGATCCTCATGTTCTGGGTCCCAATGGCCGGGTTGGCATTCCCCTCTGTCTGGCCAAAACTGATCGCCTTGTCTGCCCTGGGGATCATGATGATCACGTATGTCCCCACGCTTCGCTTCTATGGGCTGTCCATGGGATGGGCCCTGGGCCTGCCCCTCATCGGAGGGCTCTATCTGCTCATGACCTGGATGTCGGCCATTCAATTCTGGCAGGGGACGGGAGCCCGGTGGAAAGGGAGGGCCTACGGCGTTGAAGATTGAGTTCTCCCGCCTTGACACCGGTCCTTTCTTTTCTTAGACTCCATTTCATCCTAAAGAAAAGAAGAAACCGACCCGCATATGGCGGGTCGACGCGGGGATATTGATACGCATGGACATTGTTTCAATGGTGAACGGACGCCGGGGAGAGGCCTATGACCTCCACCGTCGCTATTTGAACCCGCAATTTGTGCGGGTACTGGAGGTCATCGGGTTCAACCGCAACTATTCCTCTGCCAAAGGGGCGCGTTTGATCGATGAAAAAGGCCGGGAGGTGCTCGATTTTCTGGCGGGCTTTGGGGTCTTCAATATCGGGCGGAACCATCCCCTGGTGGCCCAGGTGGTGCGGGAGATGCTGGATGCGGATCCGCCCAGCATGATCCAAATGGATGCGGGGGCCATATCCGGCCTATTGGCCGAGGCCCTGGCAGAATTGACCCCGGGGGACCTGGATGCGGTATTCTTCACCAACTCAGGGGCTGAAGGCGTGGAAGGGGCACTCAAGTTTGCCAGACAAGCCACGGGAAGAAGCGGGGTGGTCTATTGTGAACGGGCCTTTCACGGCCTCACCCTGGGGGCCCTGTCCGTAAACGGAAACGAGGAATTCAGGGCCCGGAACGAGCCCCTTCTGCCCGGGTGCATCCCCGTTCCCTTTAATGACCTGGAGGCCCTGGAAAAGGCCTTTACAGAGAACGATGTGGCCGCCTTTATTGTGGAGTGCATTCAGGGGAAGGGGGTCTTTGTCCCGGACGACGATTACCTGCCCGGTGTCAGAGCGCTGTGCGACCAATACGGCGCCCTGCTCATCGCGGACGAGGTCCAGACCGGGTTGGGTCGAACCGGGCGGATGTTTGCCGTCAACCACTGGGATGTGGTGCCGGATATCCTGGTGATATCCAAGGCCCTTTCCGGGGGGTTTATCCCGGTGGGGGCGGTAGTGACCCGACGGGAGATCCATGCCAGAATATTTGATTGCATGGACCGGTGTTTCGCTCACTCCAATACCTTTGGCCAAAATGACCTGGCCATGGCCGCCGGACTGGCCACCCTTCATGTGATCCTGCAGGAAAAGCTGGTGGAAAACTCGGCCCGGATGGGGGAGTACCTCATGCAGGGGTTAGAGGCCCTGGCCGGCCGCTACGACATGTTAACCCAGATCCGGGGAAAAGGGCTCATGATCGGTCTGCAGTTCGGCGAACCCACATCCTTTACACTCAGGAACCGGTGGAACCTGCTTCATCGGATGAATGCAGACCTCTTCTGTCAGATCATCACCATGCCCCTGATGCAGCGGCATCATATCCTGACCCAGGTGGCCGGCCACGGCCTGGACACGGTCAAGATACTCCCCCCGCTTGTCATCCAAAAAACCGATGCAGACTATTTCCTGGAGGCCATGGATTCGGTATTGAAGAAGGCGCACAGATTCCCGGGCTCTGCCTGGACCACCGTCATGAATATGGGCCTCAGAACACTCAAAAGCGGATGAGCCCACGGAAGAACCCCAAGGAACGCACCATCCTCCTCCTCTGGCGCATGGTTTCCCGATATCCGGGCAGGGTCATCGGGACGGGCGCGCTTGTGGCCATTTTGTCCGTCCTCGCCGCCTTTTTCTTCCTGGACCTGAACAGCGACCAGGACCGGCTGGTCTCTCCTGAGGTGCCCTTTCAGAGACAATATCTGAGCCACCTTAAGAATTTCGGGGATCAGGAATACCTGTACGTGGTGATCAAGACCGACGGTACCCGGGCAGGGAAACAGACCGCCATTGAATTTGCAGACAGTCTCAATGCCAACCTCCGGTTGCACCCTGAGTTGATTGAAGCGGTGTATTACCGGATCTCTTTGGAAGACTTGGGGAATGCGGCCCTTTTGTTTGCATCTCCCGAAGAGGCCAGACAACTCTCCCGGACAGTGGTTTTTCTGGCTCCCCATATCAAGGCCTGGATGAAGGACCCCACCCTGGCCAGACTCCTGGAACAGGTCAGTACCCTGATGGGAGGAGGCGGGGCCAAGGCCATGGACATGGACCCGGCCCTGCTGAACCAGGCCCTGGAATACCTGAGCAGTCTCCTCCAGAATATGGAAAAGGCCCTTTTCACCCACAACACGGACCCGTCCCTCTCCGGATTTCCCCAGATGGGGGAGCAATATTTTTTTACCCCCAATGAAAAGCGCCTCATCATGCGGCTCCTTCCCAGCAAGGATTATGGATCCATGGATGTCATTGGAAAGCCCCTTCAGATGGTTCGCCGGGCCATTGAGGATACCCGTGCCGCATTCCCGGGGGTGGAGGCCGGATTGACCGGCAGACCCGTACTCCAGGCGGATGAGATGGAAACCACGGACAGGGATATGACCCTGGCCGCCATTATCGCCATCGGCCTGGTGGGCCTGCTGTTTACGGCGGTCCTGCACGGGTGGCTCAGACCCTTTCTGCTCCTCATCGCCCTGCTCATGGCCATGGCCTGGAGCTTCGGCTTTGCCACAGTGGCCGTGGGGGAACTCAATCTCCTTTCCATTGTCTTCGCCCTGGTCCTGGTGGGTATCGGGGTCGATTTCGGCATCCACATGATCATGCGGTACGTGGAAGGGGTCAAGGCAGGGCTTGGCGTGGACGAGGCGGTCCGTACGGCCATGCTGAAGACCGGACCGGGCATTTTCCTGGGGGCAGTGACGTCTGTGTGCGCCTTTTTTTCGGTTCTTTTTTCGGACTTTACCGGATTGGCCCAACTGGGACTGATCGGAGGGACAGGCGTGCTTTTGTGTCTAATCTCCATGATGACCATACTCCCGGCCATGATGCTGATCGCGGGCCGAAAAAACCTGTTTCCCTCTGTGGCGCCCCGGATCACGGCCATGCCCTTTTTGGAGCGTTTGTCCAAAAGGCCGGGGTGGGCCCTGTTTTTGTTGGGCATCATCAGCCTGGCCGGCCTTCCCGCCCTTTTCAAGGTGGGGTTCAGTTATAATCTCCTTGAACTTCAGGCCCGAGGCCTGGAGTCGGTCCGGTATGAACGGGATTTGATCGAGGCATCGGGGGAGTCCACATGGTATGCCATCATGACCGGCCGCAGCATCCCTGAGATCCGTGATCTGAGCCGGACCCTCAAGGCGCTTCCCAGCGTGGGACACCTGGATAGTATACTGGACTACCTCCCTCAGGACCCATCTAAGAAAAACGTGCGATATGAAAAGGCGGCCATGGCCCTCGGCCATATTCCCATGCGGATCCAGGCCCCAAAAACGGTGGATCCCGGGCGGCTCACCCATGCCCTGTCCCAACTAAAAACGGCCCTGATGGAATTGGAGGAAACCCTGTTTGCAGCAGGGGCCGGCGCACAACTCACCCTGCTGGATCAGAATGTCCGCGCCATGGAGGCGCTCCAACACCATCTACAACAGGATCCAAAAAGCGCCCGGCTGCTCGAACCCGTTCAAAAGGAAATCACGCGCAACATCGCCCGGTTCATGGACAAGCTCACCATATGGCTGAGTGCCGATACCCTGACCGTAGACCAGATTCCCCCGGCCATCCGGGATCTTTATATCGGTAAGGACGGGACCTACCAGATCAAGGTGATGCCCGGGGAAAACGTCTGGCAGTTCGATAACCTCAAACGCTTTGTGGCGGATCTGCGCCGCGTCGATCCCGGGGTAAGCGGGGTGCCGGTGGTGGTACTGGAATCCGCCAGGCTCATGCACCGGACATTCCTCTTTGCTGCCGGGGTCACCCTCTGCCTGGTGTCCCTGATCCTGTGGGGTTACTCCCGGTCATGGCGTTATGTGCTCCTTACCATTTTACCTTTGGGCGTAAGTATGCTATGGCTGCTTGAACTCATGGGGGGAATGGGCATCCAGTTTAATCTGGCCAATTTTTTTGCCATTCCCATCCTCATCGCCATTGGTGTGGACGGCGGGGTGCACCTGCTGGCGCGATGGAAGGAATTGGGGACCGAGCCCGGGCACCAGGCCGGGACGGAACCCATCCGGGGGCTTTTTCACACCAGTACCCCTACGGCCGTGGCCCTCAGTTTCGCCACCACCATGATCGGATTCGGGGGGCTCCTGTTTGCCCATCACCTGGGATTGGCCAGCCTGGGGGTGGTGATGGTGCTGGGGTCTTTTATGGGGATGATGGCCGCGCTGCTGGCCCTCCCCCCGGCCCTCAAGTTACTGGGCAATTTCAACAAAAGGCGTCATTAAGCTGCCATGCAAGACAAAAACAGACCACCCCGGCCAGCCCCACGCAAGTGCCGGATCAAAACCATCCTCCTGGGGGTGGCCCTTCAGGTCATCCCCCTTTTGTGGACAGGGGTCGTCCTATCCGAGGAAGTCCTTGATTTTGCGGTGATTCAACCGGGTCAGCCCGGAAATGCGGAGTCTGCCCGGCCGGTGATGGAGGCCCTGGCCGCCTATGTGCAAAAAGGCTTCCGGTCCAAGGTGCAGGTGGAGGGGCGGTATTTCAACCGACTTGACCCTGCCCTGGCCTTTTTACAGGACCATCGGCCGGCCTGGGGCATTGTGAGTCCGGGATTCTATGTCCAGGAGGCCGCTCGGTTGGATATGACCCCCATTGCATCCACCCGGCCGGGGGGACATGACACCGATGTGTGGCGTCTAATGGCGCCGAAGGACGGGAATGATCAGTGGCAAACCCTTACGGGCACGGTCTCAGGAAACATGCTGTTTGAAACCCGGGCCGCGGCCTGTCTCCTGTTCGGGGTCCCGGCCCGGGATCTCCCCTTTACCCTGGCCGGTACGTTCAGGCCCCTGCGGGCCCTGCGCAAGGTGGCGGCAGGAACCTTGACCGGGGCCGTGGTGGACCGGATGCAGTACGAGGCTGTTCAGCGCCTCCCCCTGGCCCGCAAGATCAAGGTCCTCCACACCTCCGGGCCCCTGCCCCCATCCCCGGTGGTGTGGCGGGGTCCCCCGGATGAGCGGACCGAGCAGCTGGCATCCATCCTCTTGGGAATGAAGGCGGATAAAGATGCACAATCACTCCTCAGGCTCCTTCAAACCGACGGGTTTGCCCGGACGAACAGGCCCCTCCCTCGATTTGCGCCGGGTCAGGAAACAGGCTGTTTTCCGTAGCCTTTTCTGCATCCTGTGGCTCCTCATGGGGGCCTGCGCCCAAGGGCCGGACCCGCGGCCCCAAAAGGGGACCAAAGGGATGGTGTCCCATACGGACCAGGCAAAATTCCGCCTCTTTGCGGCCTGCACCCCCAAAGCGTTGGAAAGATGGGAGACCGCCGCCCAGGAAGACGGGGTTTCCGCATTGCGGGCGGCCAACTGCCATGTATTTCCGGCCCTGCACGGCACCGACCGGGAAACCAGGCTGGCCCACGCCAGAAAGGGCCGAAAACTGGCGGAACTTGCCGTATCCCGGCTCCCGAAATCGGCGCGCGCCCACTACCTTCTGGCCTATCTGACCGGCCTTGAGGCGGAAAACGATTCCCTGCACGGCCTACAGCTGGTGCCGGTAATCGAGCGTGAGGCCCTTGCGGCAGCGGGTCTCAACCCCGGGCTGGATCACGGGGGTCCTGATCGCATGCTGGGAGAACTCTACCTACAGGCCCCGGCCTTTCCACTGAGCATCGGGGATTCAGCCAAAAGTGTGGCCCATTTCAGACGAGCCCTGGACCAGGATCCTGATTTTATTGACAATCGGTTGGGGCTGGTGGAAGCCCTGCTGGCCGAAGAAAAAGGGAGCGAGGCCTGTCATGAACTGAACCGGGTGATGCGCCGGCTCAACCCGGGGACCGGCCCTCTGGAAAAATGGCGGATGACCCTGGACTTACTGGGGCGGTTGTGCCGGGAAATAGACGGGCGGAGATAGTCCGTGGACGGGTAAGAAAAGTTCAGTAAGGAGTGGAGTGTGGGAATACCCGCAATTCAAAAGGCCCGAATCGGTGCCTACCTATTGAGAAAAAAACTGAGCCATACCCATAATGGACGGTTTCCGCTGGTCCTGATGTTGGAACCCTTGTTCCGGTGTAACCTTCGGTGCAAAGGGTGTGGTAAAATCGATTATCCGGAACACATCCTCAAGAAGAGGATGACGCCGGCGGAATGCGTGACCGCTGCCCAGGAATGCGGGGCCCCGGTAGTCTCCATTGCCGGGGGCGAACCCCTGCTTCACCCGGATATCGCCGCCATCGCCCGATCCCTCATCGCCCGGAAGCGATTCGTCTATCTGTGCACCAACGCCCTTCGGGTGGAGAAACGGATCCATGAATTTGATCCCTCTCCCTACCTCACCTTTAATGTCCATGTGGACGGCCTGGATCAACGCCATGACGACCGGGTGGGTCGAAAGGGGGTATTTGACCGGGCCGTATCCGCCATCCGGCATCTGGTGGCCTCCGGGTTTCGGGTGACCACCAATACCACCCTGTTCCAAGGCGAGACCGCACCAGGGGCCTGCCGCCTGTTTGACTTTTTGACCTCTCTGCGAGTGGAAGCCATGACCATCGCCTCTGCCTTTGGGTATCCCAATGCACCGGATCAGGACGGGTTTTTTACCCGGGACCAGGCCACGGTTTTGTTTCAATCCATTCTGGCCTCTGCCAAGGGGAGGGGATGGACATTCAATCACAGCAACCTGTATCTGGATTTCCTGGCCGGAAACCAGGCCTATGAATGCCTGCCCTGGGCCAATCCCACCCGGAATATCTTTGGGTGGCAGAAACCGTGTTATCTGTTAAACGACGGATATGAACCCACCTTTGAAGCGTTGATGCAAAACACCAACTGGTCCCGCTACGGCGTAGGACGGGATCCCCGCTGTACCCACTGTATGCTGCATTGCGGGTTTGAGCCCACTGCGGTCATGGATTCGGTGAAACACCCCCTCAAGGCCCTAACCGTCGGCATCCGCGGAATAAAGGTAGATGAATCGGCGGTGCTTGGGGACAGCCACCGACCCAAGGAGATCCTCTAAGCGATATTGCCAATGGATAATTATGCATTATATTGTATTAATTTAGCATGTGGAAATAACGACCCGTGAATGAAGGCCATGAGGGGGTCTAAACTGTTACATCTTTAATCGGAATTGTCACTTTTGGTCTGTTTGGACCTGAGCGTTTATTCTGCGAATCTACTTTTGCGCGAATGTAAGGAGAACTGACGGATGAATGACCACACTGAACTCGAAGGCATGCACTACGAGGGGAACTGTATCCGGCCCCCCAGCGAGGCCTATAGCATTCTGCTCCAGGTGACGGTGGGATGCTCCCACAACAAGTGCACCTTTTGCGGCACCTATAAGGACAAACGGTTTCGAATCAAGGATGATGAGACCATTTATAACGACATCCGGTTCGCTGCCAAGTACATGAAACGCCAGGACCGGGTGTTTCTCATGGACGGAGATGCCCTGATTATCCCCCAGAAGCGCCTCCTGTGGATCCTGGATCAGATCCGGACCCATCTCCCCTGGGTCAGGCGGGTGGGGGCCTATGCCAATGCCAAAGGTATCAAGATGAAGACCCCGGAGGAGCTGAAGGCGCTCAGGGAAAACGGGCTCGGGATCCTGTACATGGGCGTGGAAACCGGGGATGAGGACCTGTTGAAAAAAATCCGCAAGGGGGCCAGCCCCCAGCATCTGATCCGCATGGGCAGAAAGGTCCGGGAGGCCGGCATCAAATTGTCGGTTACCGTGTTATTGGGGATCGGAGGGGTAGAAGGGTCCTTTACCCATGCCAAGGCCACCGGCGACCTTTTAAGTGCCATGGACCCCAATTATGTGGGGGCCCTGACCGTGATGCTGATCCCGGGGACCCCCCTGCACGAAGAATGGGCGGCCGGGACCTTCCGCCTACCGGATGAGCAGGGGCTCTTGCAGGAATTAAGGACCATGATTGAACACACCCACTTAAGCCGCGGCCTGTTTTTCTCCAACCATGCCTCCAACTATCTTCCCATCAAGGCCAGGCTGCCCAAGGGGAAGCAGGAGGCCCTGGACCAGATTGACAGTGCGCTCCACGGAGAGGTCGGACTCAGACCGGAGTGGATGCGGGCCTTATGATGCCTCTTCGCCGAAAAGGGCCTGCACAAATTCCCGGGGGTTAAAGGGCCGCAAATCATCCATCTTTTCTCCGATACCGATGTATCGGATGGGGATGTTGAGCTGCCGGGAGATGCCCACCACAATCCCCCCTTTTGCCGTACCGTCCAGCTTGGTAAGGACGATGTCGGTGACGGTTAAGGCCTGATTAAACAATTCCGCCTGGGAAATGGCGTTCTGTCCCGTGGTGGCATCCAGGACCAGCCACACTTCATGGGGGGCGCCCGTTACCTTCCGTCCCGCCACCCGGCGTATCTTCTGGAGTTCATCCATGAGATTCACTTGGGTATGCAGCCGCCCGGCCGTGTCAATGAGCACCACATCCATATTCCTGGCCTCGGCCGCGGACAGGGCGTCAAAGACCACTGCAGACGGATCTGCCCCGGTCTTCTGTTTGATGACCTCCACCCCCACCCGTTCCCCCCAGATGCTCAACTGTTCTACGGCCGCGGCCCTGAAGGTGTCTGCCGCCACCAGCATCACCTTTTTCCCCTCTGACTTGAAATGATTGGCGGCCTTGGCAATGGTGGTGGTCTTTCCCACCCCGTTCACCCCCACCACCATAATCACCCGGGGATCCCCCGGCTCGGGGGTGGAATGATCCGCCGGGGGCAACTCCAGAAATTCCTGAATCTGCTGTCTGAGTGCGGCCAGGAGCTTTTCCGGGTCCTTGAGTTCCTTTCTCGCCACCTTTTCCTGGACATCATCGATCAGTTCCTGGGTGGTGGCCACCCCCATATCCGAAGTAAACAGGATTTCCTCCAGATCGTCCAGGAGTTCCTGGGTGATCTCTTTTTTCCCCAACAAAAGACGCCCCATCCGCCCCGTGAGAGTGGACCGGGTCTTGGACAGTCCGCGGGTGAGTCGTTTGAACAGTCCCGCCTGCCCCTCCGGAGGCGCCTCTCCAGACGGGAGGTCCGGGGATTCAGGCGCCTCCCCCTGCGGGCCCTGTTCCGCTTGGGCAGGGTCTTTCTTTTTTCGTTTGAAAAAACGTCCCATGAACCTTCTTAAATACTCCTTATCAGTTGGCTGAAATCCGGTCCCGAAATTCCTTGAGATTGACGGAAACGAGCTTGGACACCCCTTTCGATTCCATGGTGATCCCGTACAGCCGGTCCATGATCTCCATGGTCTTCCGGCTGTGGGTGACCATAATGACCTGGGATTCCCGCTTTATCTCCTGCAAAAGGTTGTTAAACCGTTCGATGTTGGACTCGTCCAGGGGGGCATCCACCTCATCCAGCAGGCAAAATGGACTGGGCTTGATCATA
The DNA here is from genome assembly GCA_021737425.1 of Deltaproteobacteria bacterium. Taxonomy (GTDB): domain Bacteria; phylum Desulfobacterota; class DSM-4660; order Desulfatiglandales; family Desulfatiglandaceae; genus JAIPDZ01. Next base: position 17,676 of record JAIPDZ010000007.1, on the reverse strand, counting down.
TAGATGGCGAACAACAATGCCATGGCCACCAGGGCCTTCTCTCCGCCCGAGAGCAGCCCCATGTGGCTCAGCCGTTTTCCCGGAGGCTGGACCTCCACCAGGACCCCGCTCTCCAGGGGCTTAGACTCGTCTGTCAGCTTCAATCCGGCGGTCCCCCCGCTGAACAGGATGGGGAAGATCTCCTTTAATTTTTCATCCACCGCCTTGAAAATATCCCTGAACTTCTCCAGGGAGGTGCGGTTGATTTTCCGGATGGCGGTCCTCAGGGATTCAATGGAGTTGAGAAGGTCCTCCCGCTGGCCCACAATGAAATCGTGGCGCTCTTTTAGGGCCTCATGTTCCTTGATGGCGGTGAGATTAACTTCTCCCATTCGATCCCTCATGGCCTTTTTCTCCTGAAGGGTCTTCTCCGTCTCAGGCTTGGAAAAATCCTCCTCAAGGTGTTGCCGGTACACTTCCGCCAGATCCATATTGAATTTTTCCTTAACCGCTTCGGCCAGGTTATCCATCTTGAATTGAATTTCCGAGTGCTCCATCCTGGCATTGTTGATGCGATCCTTGAGCGCATCCACCTCGGCCCTCAAATCGGCTTCCTTTGCTTCTTCCTCCCGGGTCTGGTCCTGGAAACGACGCCGCTCCAGATCGGCCTGATTCATATCCGCCTCTGCCTGGTTGAGCTGCTCATAAAGCGTCTTGAGTTCATCTTCCAGCCTTTGTTTTCGGTGCTGACACTGGGTATGTCTCTCTGTGCCCGAGGATATCTCCTTTTCGATCTTTTCGATCCGTTCGCGGGAATCCTCCATATATCCGTCCACCCGCTCCATTTCGCGCACCAGGCTCCGGTACTCTTCTTCAGCGATTCGATGGTCCGCCTTGATTTCGGAGACCGCTTCCCGGGCCGATTCATATTCCGCCTCTGCCTCTTTCAGTTCAGCTTCCTTGCTCTCAAAATAAGCGGTTTCGGTTTTCCGCTTTTCCCGATGTTGTTCAAGGGCTTGTTTCAACTCCACAAGCTCTCTTTCATGGGTGTGACGCTCCCGGTCCTTTCTCTCCAGATCCTCTTGTATCTTTTGATCGATTCTCTCTGACTGGTCCAACTCCTGGCCCAGACGGAACAACACCTTATCCAATTCGTTTATCTCATCCTGGGCCGTCCATCGGTCCTCTTTCAATCCTTCCACGGCCCTCCTCTTTTCTTGGATGACCTCCGTAAGCTCCCGGAGCCGGGCCTGGAGCGCTTCCACCCGCTCCTCCCCTTCCTGCACCCTCTTTTTCAGCTCGGAGAGTTCCCGCCTTCGAAACAGAAGCCCCCGGGAGTTTTGGGAAAGTCTGCCGCCGCTGATCACCCCGCGGCGGTCGATCATCTCCCCGTCCATGGTCACAAAACTGAACCCGCATCCCTCGGTCCGGCCATGGATTTCCTTGTAAAGGGAAACGGCCTGGTTCAGATCCTGGGCCACGTAAACGTCTCCCAGCAATGTCCTGATGAGGGCTTCGTGGGCCTCGGGCACAGAGACAAAATCCAAGAGGGCCGGCACATCAGGGCGCGGCGACGGTCTTTGGGAAACCGGCTTCATGTCCTGGACCGGGGCAAAGCTGCTCAGCCCCTTTCCCTTTTCCTTGAGATAATGAACCGCCTGGATCCCGTCCTCCAATGATTTCACCAGCACGTACTGGAGCTTGTCGGTCAGGGCGGCCTCCACGGCCCGTTCATATTGTGCATCCACCCGGATGCTGTCCGCCAATATCCCTAAGACCCGGCCCTGATTGCGGGGCGCAAAATCCGAGGCCTTCATGATGGTCCTGACGCCGAGCTTGTATCCTTCAAAATTCTCTGTTAAGGCCGTCAGGCTGGACAGGCGGGAGTGGTACCGGTTCAGATCCGCTTCAGCCGCCTTCAGGTCTGTTTCCAGGCCTTCCTTTTGGGCCTCCAGTTCGCCCAGGTGTTCATCTTCCTTCACAATGGCCTCCTGAATATCCTGAAGCCTGTCAGAGGTGGCCTCACGTGCCATGCTCTTCCGTTCAGAGGCCTGAATCACTCTTTCGGATTTTGCCCTGACCTCCTCCAGCTCCTTTTGGAGTCTGGCCCGGCCATCGGTAATCTGCTCCAGCATCCGGTTGAGGTAGCCGGACTGCTGGGTTAACCCGGTTTCTTTGTTTTCATTTGCGTTCATTTCAGACCGGGCGCTTTCATAGTCCTCCCGGATCTCCCGCAACCGATTCTTCCGGGTCCTCATCCGTTCTTCCCTGAGGGAGATCTCCGCCTCCAGTTCTTGGGCCCTTTCCCGGGTGCTCCCCTTTTGGGTCTCCAGCGCATCCCGCTCTTGGTTGAGCTCCAGCAGCCGGGCCTGAAGCTCTTCCTGTTCGGTTTCCAGGCGGGACCTGAGTTCATCTACCATTTTCATCTCGCCACCGAGAGACTCTATCCCGGCCTCTTTTTTGTGGACCCGGTCCCGTAAACGGAAGTAATCCTGCCTGCAGGCCGCCAGCCCCTCTTCCTTGTCCTGGAGTTCCAGATTCATGGCCTCTATGCCTGCCCGAAGTCGGGAGACGGCCGTGGACCTGGAAAGCTCTTCCTGCTCCAGTGCCTCTGTGGCGTTCAATTTTCTTCCTGAATCCTCCCGCAACTGCTCATAGGTATTGGCATACCAGATGAGTTCCAGATCCTGAATCTCCCTGGACAGGGCCTTGAACCGTCTGGCCTTTCCAGCCTGTCGCTTTAAAGACCGCATTCGGCTTCCCACCTCCCCCAGGATATCCTCCACCCGTTGGAGGTTGTCCTGGGTGAGTTCTATCTTTCGCTGGGATGCCGCCACCTTTCTCCGGTATTTGGTAATGCCGGCCGCCTCTTCCAGCATGACCCGGGTCTCTTCGGGTTTCTGTTCCAGGATGTTCCCGATCTGGCCCTGACCGATGATGGAATAGGCCCGGTTGCCCAGTCCCGTGTCCATGAAAACCTCCTGAATATCCTTAAGCCGGCAGGGGACCCGGTTGATCATGTATTCACTCTCCCCTGAGCGGTACAGTCGCCGGGTGATGGAGATCTCCGGGTCCTGGGCAAACCCGGCCGGAAAAGATCCGTTCCCGTTTTCAAACTGCAGCGAGACCTCGGCCATGCCCAAAGGTCTCTGGTCATTGGCCCCGTTGAATATCACGTCTTCCATCTTCCGGCCCCGCAATAATTTGGGGCTTTGCTCTCCCATGCACCACCGGATGGCGTCCACCACATTGCTTTTTCCGCAACCATTGGGGCCCACCACGCCGCTGATCCCTTCGGAGAAATTAATATCCATTCGCTCCATAAAGGACTTGAACCCGAGGATTGACACCTTTTTGATTTTCATGCTTCCCCCCGCTCAGTTGAGCTGATCTTGACGGGTATGAAACCCGTGAAAAAGGAAAAAGTGCATAAGATACCAAAGCTGAAGAGTGTATATCAGAATTCAGGGGAATTGTAAAGAAAAAATACCATATGGTGTATAATAAAATGGATAAATATCAATATATGGACTTTTCCGATCATCGGCCTGGGTTTGTGGAATGATATTGACAACTTCAGGCACGTCTCCTTATGATGCTTCCGACATTGAAACCCTGACACTCGAACCGCCCCACAACAAGGCAATGATCAAACGCTGGTCCAAACCCAACGGATACCGTGACGTCCTGGCCATCAGTCTCCCCCTGGTGGCCTCCATGGGATCCATTACCCTGATGCAGTTCACGGACCGGGTATTTCTCGCCAACTACTCGGTGGATGCCATTGCCGCGGCCCTGCCCGCCGGGGTGGCATCCTTCACCTGCCTGGCCTTTTTCATGGGAGTGGCCAACTACACCAATGCCTTTGTGGCCCAGTACACGGGGGCTAAGGCCTTGGACCGGGTAGGGGCGGCAGTATGGCAGGGAATTTACCTGTCCCTCTTCTCCGCCGTTTTGCTGGCCTCTTTGTTTTTCCTGTCAGACGAACTGTTTGCCCTGATCGGACATTCCCCTGCGATTCGGGCCTTGGAAACCACCTATTTCAATATCCTCATCCTGGGTGCGGGGCTCATTGTCTTGAATTCCGCCATGGCCTGCTTTTATACCGGCCGGGGGCTTACCTGGGCGGTCATGTTCGTCAACATGGCCGGGGCCGCCGTCAACATCCCCCTGGATTACTGCCTGATCAACGGCGTGGGGCCCTTTCCCCGGCTGGGCATTGTGGGGGCCGGAATCGCTACGGTCACCGGATGCATGATCATCAGTCTTATTTTTGCAGTCCTCATCTTCAGTCCCAAGAATCGCACCCTGTTTGGGACCTGGAAAAACCGGGCCTTTGACAAGGACCTCTTCGGCCGGCTCATGCGCTATGGGCTGCCCAGCGGAACCCAGTTTTTTTTGGAGATCTTCGGCCTGACCTTCTTCATCCAGATCCTGGGCAGGCTGGGCGACCTGGAGCTGGCCGCCTCCAATATCGTGCTCTCCATTGAGACCCTTTCCTTTCTGCCCATGGTGGGGTTTCATATCGGCAACGCCACCCTGGTGGGCCAGGCCATCGGCTCCGGCCGGCCCGAAGCAGGGGTATACGCCACCACCAGCGCCCTGCATATTACCATGGCCTACATGGTGGTGGTGGCGGCCGTATTCGTGCTCACCCCGGAGCCCTTGCTGGGGCTGTTCCAAAACGATCAGCACACCACCGCCCAATATGAACGGGTCATGGAGGTGGGCGTTTCGCTCCTGCGATTCGTGGCGGTTTTCTGCCTGTTCGATGCCCTTAACCTGGTCTTTTCCGGGGCCCTGAAAGGGGCGGGGGACACCCGGTTCATCATGTGGACGGTGGCCGGGCTCTCCCTCGGGGTGATGATCCTCCCGGTATACGTGGCGGTGGAGGTGCTGGACGCCGGGCTGTACACGGCCTGGATCCTGGCCACCCTGTATATCAGTGCCCTGGGCATTGCCTTTTGGTGGCGGTACCACAAGGGGAAATGGAAAAATATGCGGGTCATTGAGGAACGGCCGGTGGGACATGTCGTGCCCGTCCCCGGGGAGACCTGACCTGAGGCGTGAGAATGTATGGAAACGATTTAACTCTTGACATAATGGTTCATATTGGATAAAATTACGTAGTTAAAGAGTTAAACTTACGGAAATTCGGTAGGGCATTAGAGGATTAGAAATGAAAATCCCTTTCCCAGAGCCCCTGTTTGCGGATGGAACCGCAGCAGGGGCTTTTTTTATTTCTGGCGGGAAGGGGGTCACCCGGGAGGAGAGGAGGTGATCAAAAAAGGCGTGAGAAGTCGCGTGCGAATCCGTCTGTCACACGGGTCATTGAACAGCTTAACCCATACGTGAAAACCAATGAAGGAGGTTATTATGGCCAATAACGCCCATAAGTCTCAGGCCGGGGTCCTTCAGAGCTGGGGTGCCGGCCTAACCAACTGGACAGAACGATGGATTCCCGATTCGCTGGTGATCGTCTTTATCCTCAGCATCATTGCCTATATTCTGGCCCTCATCTGGGGGTTTGACAAAGGGGTGGGATTCGGATCCCGGCTGTACGGCGGGGTCGAGGCCTGGGGAAAGGGTTTCTGGATCTACCTCAAGTTCGCCATGCAGATGTGCCTGATCATGATGACCGGGTATATTCTGGCCCTTTCCCCGCCGGTTCGCCGCCTGCTGGACGGCCTGGCCGGGCTTCCGGATCAAAACAAGCCCGCCCAGGCCATTGTGGTCATGGCCCTTTTCTCCACCCTCTCCGCATGGCTTTCGTGGGGACTTTCCATCATCGGTAGCGCGGTTCTGGCCCTGTTCATCGTCCGCCGAAACCCCAAGGTGGACTACCGGGTCCTGGTGGCCTCGGCCTACTTGGGCCTGGGGTGTACCTGGCATTCCGGACTCACCGGTTCCGCCACCCTCATGATGGCCTCGCCCGGGAATTCCCTGGTGCAGACCGCCACCCAGGAAGGATGGATTGCCGGCCCCATCTCCACCGGTTCCACTATCTTCAGCCCCTTCAATCTCATCCTGGCGGTCATAGTGGTCATCGTGGTCACCTGGATGATGGCCAAAATGCACCCCACGGAGGAAAACACCTATGTGGTGGACCAGCAGCTCATGGACCGGCTGAAGATCTATGAACCCCCCAAACGGGAGGGGGCGGCCAAAACGCCTTCGGACTGGATGAACTGGTGGCCCGGCTTCAACCTCATCATCGTGGTGGGCGGGGCCGTTGCCCTGTACACCTATCTCAGAGGGAAGCCCCCGGGAAACTGGCTGACCCTCAATAATGTCATCTTTTTCTTCCTCATGCTGGGGGTGTTGTTCCACTGGCGGCCCTGGTCCTTTCTCAAGGCCACCGAGGAGGCGGGCAAGGCGGTGTGGGGCATCGTCATCCAGTTCCCCTTTTATGCCGGGATTTACGGGTTGATTAAATTCACCCTCCTCTCCCAGGTCTTCACCGGATGGTTTGTGGCCATCAGTGCACCGGCCACCTTTTTGATGTTCGCCTACTGGTATGGGGGACTCCTCAATTACCTGATCCCTTCGGGCGGGGGGGAATGGCTCATGACCGCGCCCTACCTGCTCCCGGCCGGGCATGAACTGGGACTCCCGGCATGGAAAACCGTTATCGCCTATGCCTGGGGGGATATGATGACCGATATGATTCAGCCTTTCTGGGCCATCGCCATGCTGGCAGTGGCCAAGTTGAACTTCCGGGACATCATGGGCTACCTCATGGTGGTCTTCATCGTCTATTTTGTCATCACCTCCATCGCATTTCTCCTGCTCCCCTGGTTTTAATCCGCCCCAGGGGAACAATCCCTACCCCTCCACGACCCATTTGCCCCGTCTCCGGCCGGGTCAAATGGGTTTCCAACTCTTCGATCTCCCTTTGCCGCATCCGCCTCCATTTTGCTGGAAACCCTATCTACTCGGAATCTCTCCTGTAAATCTAACATGCTCCTAATCCTTACCTAACAATTCATCCTTATTATATGAACGACAAAATCCCAACAGTAAAACCTCACCGCAACCCTTTAGATGGCACAACAGAAATGCGGGACAACCCCATTCAGGAGTAACCCATGGAAAATAAGCGGTACATCAGTACATTATATTCTGTATTTGACCTTCCCCATAACGAGGAACTGCATCACAAGCACCCCGAAGGGAGTCGCGATAAGCCCACCCGGGTGATGATGGTCTACGACCGGGCGTTGAACCGAAGGACCTTTCAGGTCTTGGATCACGGGCTTTCGGAAAGTGTCCGAAAACGGCTTGAATGCTGGTTGACGGAAAACAGTCATATCTGCGATGCCATTAACGGATTGAGCTGAGCCCAGGCCCCTACCCCTCCCGGCCACACCGCGCACCCCTTTATGGCGGACCTTACGTCCGCTTACAAATGAATAATCCCTCTCTCACACCATTCTAACAAACAGGGGCTACCTTTGGTCAGCTTCTTTATTACTCTAACCTTGTGTGGACGGAAGGGAGGTTTTTCCCTTCCGCTTCGCACCCATTCCTTTTTGGGTCATAAATCCATCCCGAAGTCGGCTTGCATCCGGTTTCAAAGGCCGTTCCGGGTTCCGACCGACCTATTGGAATCCCTTAAAAAGCCCCTTCAAGAGACTTGGCCTCAGAAGCCCGGTGTGATACCCTGCCTTGTCAACCAGATCTTAAAAACAGGACCCCATAATCAGAACCGGAGGGCGACATGGGGCATCATTTTGTGCTGTTACAAGGCGCATGGCACAGGGGGCATGAAACCCTGTTTACCCATCCGGCTGCAGTGGCCAGTGGGCTCATACCGGCACTCAAATGAATCCTTTTTCTATGAAATTAGCCCCTCTTTTTTATCCGCGCCATTCACCAGGAGGTAAGGGATAACCATGTCTAAAAAGCCCTCATACGAGGAATTGGCGCAAAGGCTCAGGGCGTTGGAACAAGTCGAGGATGAAAGCAAACGGGCCGAAGCGGCGCTGGAGAAATCGAAAGCGGAACTTCGATTGTTCGTGGATTCAACCCCGGATCTCTGTTTCCTAAAGGACCGGGCCGGAAGGTATCTCATGGTGAATGCCGCCAATGCCGAGTACTTCGGAAGGCCTGAGTCCGAAATCCTGGGAAAGACGGACCTTGAATTGATGCCCTTAGAGGCTGCCCGGGTGTGCATGGCCACGGATACCCGGGCCATGGAAGAAAGAAGGAGGGTTATCAGCGTGGAGTCCGTGGGTGAAAGCGCATATGAGACCCGGAAAATTCCGATTATTCAAAGTGATGACGTCATAGGGGTGGCCGGGATCATCCGGGACATCACCGAGCAAAAGGGGGCCGAGGAAGCACTAAAGAGCGAACAGGCCTTTTTGTCCGCGGTGATCAATAATATTGAAGAGGCCATTGTCATTTGCAACGGCGAAGGTCGGCTGGTCCGGTTCAATGAGGCGGCGCGACGGCTGCACGGGCTACCTGAGGAAGCCATCCCGCCGGATCAATGGGCCCGGCACTACGATCTGTATCGTACGGATGGGATTACGCCGCTGTCCATGGAGGAGGTTCCCCTGTTCCGGGCCCTCAAGGAGGGCCGCGTTCAGAATGCAGAGATTGTGGTGGCCCCTCGAGACAGCGACCCCAGATCCTTGGTCTGTAACGGACAGGCCCTGACCGATGGGACCGGCAGCCTCATGGGTGCGGTGGTGGCCATGCACGACATTACCGAGCGGAAGCAGGCCGAGGAGGCCCTCAAAAGGAGCGAAGAGAACTATAGGTCCATATACGACTCTGTAAACGATGCCCTGTTTATCCACCATATCAAGACCGGAGCCATTGTCTCCGTAAACCGGAAGATGTGTGACATGTTCGGGTATTCAAGGGAGGAGGCATTACAACTCAGCATTGGGGACATCAGCGAGGGCAAGGCCCCCTATTCACAGGAAGACGCCCTAAAATGGATGCACAGGGCCATGGACGGAGACCCCCAGTTGTTCGAATGGAGGGCCAAGGATAAAGCGGGAAGGCTGTTCTGGGTGGAAGTCAACCTCAAACGGGCCATGATCGGCGGCGAGAGGTGTCTGCTGGCCATGGCGAGGGACATCACCCAGCGCAAGCGGGCGGAAAGGGAACGGAAAAGGCTGCAGGCCAAGTTGACCCAGGCCCAAAAGATGGAGTCCCTGGGCACCCTGGCCGGGGGCATTGCCCACAACTTCAACAACATCCTCATGGGGATTCAGGGCCGCGCCTCCCTGATGATGATGGACAAAACCCCGTCACACCCGGACCATGAACACCTGCACGGCATAGAGGAATACGTCAAAAGCGCCGTGGAGTTGACCCGGGATCTCTTGGGCTTTGCAAGAGGGGGAAAATATGAGGTCAAGCCCACGGACCTGAATGCGCTCATCCAACATGAAAATGAGGTTTTTGGCCGCACCAAAAAGGAGATTCGCATCCACGGAAAATATGAAAAGCGTCTGTGGCCCGCTGAAGTGGATCAGGGGCAGATTCAGCAGGCCCTTTTGAATTTGTATGTGAACGCCTGGCAGGCCATGCCGGGCGGGGGCGATCTTTATATTCAAACCGAAAATACCACTCTTGACGAGGCATACACCCGGCCCGTTAAGGTTGCGCCCGGGAGCTACGTCAAGATCTCGGTGACCGACACCGGGACCGGAATGGATGAGGCGACCCTGGAGAAGATTTTCGACCCCTTCTTCTCCACCAAGGACCGGGGCCAGGGCTCGGGCCTGGGGCTGGCGTCGGTGTACGGCATTATCCAGAACCACGGCGGGTTTATCAACGTATACAGTGAAAAGGGAGAGGGAACCACCTTCAATATCTATCTCCCCGCCTCTCACAGGGACATGGTGGAAGAAGGGCCCAAACCGAAGGGTCAGGAGATCCAGTACGGCCAAGGTACCATCCTCCTGGTGGACGACGAGAACATGATCATCCAGGTGGGGAAAAAGATGCTGGAAACCTTGGGCTATCAGGTCCTCACCGCCCGGAACGGTCAGGAGGCCCTGGATATTTATGGCCAACAAAAAAAGGGGATCGACCTGGTGATCCTGGACATGATCATGCCGGGGATGGGCGGCGGGGAGACCTATGACCGATTGAAAGAAACTGACAAAAGCGTGAGGGTCCTCCTCTCCAGCGGGTACAGCATCAACGGCCAGGCACAGGAGATCATGGATCGGGGGTGCCGGGGGTTCATTCAGAAGCCCTTCACCCTTGCCGCGCTATCGAGCAAGCTCAGGAAGGCATTGGGGGAAACCACTGCATAAAGCGAAATGCGCAACGCCTTTCAGCATCCGCTGCAAACCGGATACCCCCATCCGGCGCCCCGGACGCAAGAGTAACTCATCCTGCAAATCCTGCAATCCTGTCTCACCTTCCGCCTAAAAAGCCAATTTTTCCTTGACTTTGCCTCTTTTTTCAATAGACTTTCCTAACAACCAACATGGGACATCATTTCGGTTTTCCTGTATTATTGGGAATGGAGTCTCCTGATACGAGGTCTTTAAAGGGCCAAAGTGCCGCCATCCAAAATACGGGTACAATAGAAGCTGAAATACCACCCAGTTTTATGGTTTCAATTTCTTCTTAGCTCGCAAGGACATTTAAGATGAAATGTCCCAATTGCCAAATTGAGCTGACCAACACTGCTAATTTCTGTTTCAAGTGTGGGCAGGAGCTAAGCGCTATCCACAAGGCTTCGTCCTCCAGATCCATCCACAAATCCGAACGAAGACGGATCACTTCCCTTTTCTCAGACCTCTCCGGTTACACCACCATAGCTGAGCAACTTGATCCGGAACAAGTCAAGGAGATCACAAATCAAATCTTTGATGCAGTAAGAGAGATCGTAAACAAATATGAAGGACTCATCGAGAGGTTCGCTGGGGATGGGGTCTTAGCGCTGTTCGGCCTACCCATGGCACACGAAGATGACGCCGTTAGAGCCATTCGGGCTGCGCAGGAAATTCACGATTTTGTCGGTGCATTAAGGCTTCCCTATCCAATCAGTATAGTCCCTCGACTCTCCATGCACAGTGGAATCAACACCGATCTCGCAGTTACTGGGAATATGGATCTCGATATGGGTACTCAGGGCGTCACCGGTAACGGAATTAATGTTGCCGCCAGACTCGCTGACCTGGCTTCGCCCGGCGAAATCCTTGTTGGACCGAACACGTACTGGGCATCTCGCAATCGTATCAGGTTTCAGCCCATGGCTCCGACCAGGTTGAAGGGCAAGACCCAACCCATTCCCATCTACAAGGTAATACGGGTAAACGCCCCAAGAGCGCTCCCCCCGACTGATCGACTGGTTGACTCCGAGCTGGTGGGAAGAAGCCAAGAGCTCATGGTGCTGGAACGTGAAATCCTGAAGATGATAAGGGGTCGAGGCGGGGTAATCAATGTGGTGGGGGAATCCGGCATCGGGAAGTCACGGCTCATCGCCGAGCTTAAGAAACGGGATGTCATGAAACAGACCACCGTGCTCGAAGGCAAGTCCATCTCCATGGGCAAGAATCTGAGCTTTTATCCCGTCATCGACCTTCTAAAACAATGGGCAAAGATTGGCGAAGATGATTCAGAAACGGAGGCATTCGGAAAACTAAAAGCCGCTATTCAAGAGGTCCATCCTGAAGAAACCGATGAGATCTTGCCCTTTGTGGCCACCCTGATGGGTATGAAGCTGGCTGGGGGATATGCTGAAAGGATACGGGGAATAGAAGGGGACGCGCTCGAAAAGCTCATCGTCAAAAATGTACGAAACCTTGTAATCACAGGCACTTACCATCAACCAATCGTATTTCTTATGGAGGATTTCCACTGGGCGGATACCAGTTCTGTTCAGCTTCTGGAATCAATGTATCCGATTGCCGGGAAGCACAGGCTGCTTTTGATCAACGTCTTTAGACCTTGTTACATGGAGGACCGGGACACCGAACTCGGGATCCTCAGACAAAGACCATCGGCTACCCCTGTAAACATCGAGCTTCACTCACTGAAAAGAAACGAAAGCGAAACGCTGATTCACAATATGCTCAGAAAAACGCGACTCCCCCGCGCCATCGAGAATCAGATCGTAGAGAAGAGTGGGGGGAATCCCTTTTTCATTGAGGAAATAATACGTTCTCTAATTGACGAAGGGGTCATAGTTCACAGGCATGACAGGTTCGAAGTGACGGATAAGATACATGACGTCATAATTCCAAACACCATTAAGGATATCCTGGTAGCCAGAATTGATCGTCTGGAAGAACAAACCCGGGAATTGATCAAGATGGCTTCGGTGATTGGACGTAGCTTTTTTGACAGAATTATTAGGATCGTCGCTGAACCCATAGGAGATTTGGATCGCAGGCTGACCTACCTCAAAGACATCCAACTCATAAGAGACCGGGTACGAATGCACGAACTGGAATATTCGTTCAAGCATGCACTTGCCCAGGAAGCGGCCTATGACTCCCTCTTGCTTGAGCAACGAAAGGCACTTCATCTCAAGGTGGGACAAGCCATTGAGGAGGTCTTTGGAGAGCGCTTGCACGACTTCTACGGTATGCTGGCCTATCACTATGGCAAGGGAGAAGATTTCGAAAAGGCTGAAGAATATATGATCAAGGCAGGTGAAGAGGCCCTGCGATCATCTGCCTCCAGTGAGGCCCTAAATTTCTTTCAGGAAGCCTTGCACGTGTACCTCAAGAAATGTGGACATGCCGCTGACCCGGAGAGAGTGGCCCTTTTTGAAAAAAATATTGCACTGGCTTTCTTCAATAAGGGCCAATACGCCAAGGCCATAAAATATTTTGACTCAGTATTGGAGAGCTGGGGCGTTAAATCCTCGAAAAATAGACTCATTCGCACCCTGGGTGTCTTTCGCGATATATCGGTCCTTCTGAAAAATCTCTACCTTTCCCCGGATACCCAGGCCAAACAGGCACCCGATGAAAGGACCACTGATATTTTCAATTTGAGTTACAAGCGGACCATTGCATTGGTCTTTTTGGATCCTGAAAGGTGTTTTGCTGAACTTCTAAAAGTCATACGACGGCTGAATCGGTATGGAGTCAGGGAGATAGAAAACGGATTTGGAATATGGATGAGTGCAAGCGGTCTTTTCTCCTGGTCCGGTTTTTCATTCAGGATAAGCAATAAAATACTGGAATATGTCCGTGAAGACATAAGGGAGGATCAGTCCAAGGAACTCATTTATTACAACCTGTTCGACATCCTGTACAAATATTTTACGGGAAACTGGTCTAACGTACGGGAATACAATGAAAAACATCAGGATAATGATTTAAGGGTTGGAGAATTCTGGCATGTATCCACCTGCATCCTGTTTCACGGTTTCATAAAAGTCTATCGAGGTGCGTTTGAAGAAACCAGGGAAATCATAGCGAAATTAAATGATATCGGGAATGATTACGAAAACGAAGATGCTTTAGAGTATCAGTATTCACTGAGTATAATGCTTTATCTGAAAACCGGAAAATATGACCTTGCCCGAAAAGAAGTGGATAAGGCCCTCTTCTTTATACTTCAAACGGAAAGGAACCAGGTGGGCCTTTACTATTTTGGACTCAAAGCCATCATCCAGATAAAACTCAATGACATGGATGGGGCAAAGAAAACCCTGTCTCAAGCAGAAGAGATTCCAGGAAAACAGGAACAAATACCGCCTTTTTACCTCGGCAGTATTTTACTGGCCAATTTTTTGCTTACCCTTTCACAGCTACAGCAGGCTATAGATGATGAGGATCATTCCGGCATTTCCAAATATACGAGGGAATCCCGTAAGGCAGGAAAACATGCACTAAAAAACACCAAAAAGAATGCAAGCAACCTTTCTGAAGTCTGCAGGCTTATGGGGCTACATTACTGGCTTACCGGGAGGCCATCTAAGGCGATCAACTGGTGGAGGAAAAGCCTCAGCGAAGCCCAGCGACTTGAAAGCCGCTGGGACATCGCCATGACCCATGTGGAGATTGCCCAACGAGTTGGAAGCGTTAAACACTTGACAGGTGCCTTGCAAAATATCAATCCAGAGGAACACCTGCAGATGGGTTCACACCTGTTGATGGAGATGGGGATCCCACATATGATTCCACGAATCGATGTTGGGTCCGTAGGAAAGCGTATAGGAGGCCCGGAAGATTCCGAATGTCAGCAATGACGAAGTAAGGGGAGTTGCAGGTTCTTCTTTATTCTTGGGCCTACCATCTCCATCCTCAGTGTCAAATTTAGCGCTTCTAAATATTTCGTTGCCGGCCCTAAAAATAGCCATTCAGGCGGATTTTCCAAGAGTGCTTTAGTAAAAAGGCGGTCTTTCATAAAGAGCAATCTCATTTGCCTTATTGGGCACAAGGGAAAACAGTATCCGAGATGGCCACATCAGGATCTTTTTGCAAACGCGTCTCAAGTGCAGAAAACTCTGATGTGGAAGCAGCCTCAAGGCTGCCGGGCCAATTTCTTCCGGACTTTCAGAATGAGAAACACACGCAATGTTAAAGGCTGGAACCCGACAACCGTTCTGGCTGATGGCCACAACGGGTAGCCCCTGTTCCGTAATAAAGGCTGCCAAATCGCGCGTGACCGGACTCCCGAAATCAGCAATGATAACGTTATATGTGTACATGAGCAGCAGCTGTTGTCCATCCTCAAACGTAGTGACCAGATCCATCAGGCACCCGGGTGAAAGGTGCAACACCTCCCTTTTGATGTTCGAAAGCATCCAAGGGTCATCCCCGATTCCTAAAATTCTCCAATGTTTCATGTCTCCCTCCTTTCTACCATGACCGTCAAAATCTCATCCCCAATTCCTTACATTTCGACCGAACGCTCGGTCTTGCCTTACTTGTAAAAAGGTGGTTTCCTGAAACTTTCTGAAGTATTTTAGTGGAATTAAAAGACGTGTCTATATTCCATCGCACACAAGAGATGTGAACTGGTTAACAAATAGGTGAGATCAGGGAATTTTTTATCACCCCATGTAGAAAAAATTGGCGGAATGTCATGTCAGGACGTCCAGTAGTCTGCAGAAACGTCCCAATAATCGTACGGATATAGATTTTATATGTGGACAAGCTTCTGATATTTACCCTTTTTTTCGGCATCAGCCGCTAATAGAGCAGAATAATCAGGTTTTATGCAAGTCCAATAATTGGATCACGGGACTCGATCATCATGTTTCTTCATTGACATCGCTTCATGTTTGTTTAGAATGGAGAAGAGTGTGATCAAAGTTTTGTAATGAAGAGCGTGTCATTTCCTGAAGCGCCCGATTGCAAAAAATATAAATCAATGGGCCTCTTCATGTATGAAAAGGTCATCAGCAAACGAATGAACTTTCTTCGGAAGGTTCCACTTTTTGCCGCGTTCCGCGAGGAGGATCTTCGAGCACTCTCCGAGGCTTTTCACGCCCGACACTATAGAAAGAAAGAAATCATCTTCTACCAAGAAGATGACACGCATGATTTTAATTTAATCATGAGCGGAAAGGTACGTATCTTTTGCTATAGTCCCTCGGGAAATGAAACTACCATCCGAGTCCTTGTACCCCATGAAATGCTCGGCGAATTCGCTTCCATTGATGAGCATCCACGCTCAACCACGGCACAGGCCATAACCGACTGCACCCTCCTCAGGCTTCGACAAGAAAGATTTTCACGTTATCTCAGGGAGATGCCCGACTTCGCAACAACGATGCTTCGACTCCTGGTTCAAAAGCTCAGATGGACTACAGAATATGCAGAGGCCATGGCCCAATATGACATCGGTGGGCGGTTGCTGCATGTTATCCTCTACTACAACACCAAAATTGGTAGAGAGATAGAAAAGAACAAATGCTACGAAGTGAAGCTTGGCCTGAACCAGGGAGATCTATCCTCTATGGTTGGTGCGCGCAGGGAGTGGGTGAATCGGCTTTTCTGCCAATGGCGGAAACAGGGGCTTGTCACCTTAAGCCACGGCACAATCAACATACTCGACCTGCCTGCAGTGGAAGCTGAAAGAGACCGCAGAATTGGTTCCTTCTCGGAGAACGACAGATGGTAGGGCCGGTTCCATTAGGGGAAAAGTCCTTCCAGCTTGCCTTGCGGAGACGTATCTTCTCACAAAATATCCTGATAAATTAAAGCGAATGATGGAAGTGATGGGGTATCTTCTCAATAATCAGGGGAGAGTTTTTTCATAGCCCACTTCTGGATTCCGGCCTTCGCCGGAATGACGGGTACTTACCTTATTGTGTCATTCCGGCGAAGGCCGGAATCCAAGGGCTATGCCCCCACTTATTGAGATATTACAATATGGACAATAAACACCGAATCTTACATAAACAAAGAACCACAGCGATCTTTTACTCTGCGTCTCCGTTTGCCCCGTAGCTCTGGAAAATGGTACTGGGGCGCCTCTGCGCGACAAATAGGTGTTGCAATGAAGTTTCATTTAATTTACCCAAAATGGCCTAAATTAGAAAGACAAACCGAGTTTCATCTGCCCCCCCATGGACCCGTGGTCTTTGCCGCCACCCTCCCCGATGATGTGGAGGTGACCTTCGTCGACGAGAACGTAGAAGGGATAGACTTCGACGAGCCGGTGGATTTTGTGGGCATATCCATGATGCTCTCCATCCAGGTGATGCGGGGATGGGAGATCGCCGACCGGTATCGCAAGCAGGGGGTAAAGGTCATTTTCGGCGGGATTTCCACCATGCTCCATGCTCAAGAGACCCTGGCCCACGCCGATGCCGTCTTTTTGGGGGAAGCGGAGGGGAAGATGGACCGGGTCTTTTCGGATTTCAAAGAGGGGCGACTCCGGAAGGTCTACGATTTCATGGAGGAGAGACCCCCCATTGAGCTGGTGGGGGCCGCACGCAGGGATATCTTAACCCGGGATCTGTATAACTATCGAGGGATCCAGATGGTGGACCTGGTCCATGCCTCCAGGGGGTGCCGGTTTCACTGCTACCCCTGTGCCGTGGCCTATCTCGGCGGCAGGCAATTCCGGCCCCGCCCCATAGACCAGGCCGTGGCAGAGATGGCGGGCATAGAAAACAACCGGCTGTTCATCGTGGACAATTCCCTGGCCCAGGATACCCGGTGGGAACTGGACCTCTTCAGGGAGATGATTCCGCTCAAGAAAAAATGGTGCTCTCACCCCATCGAGGATAAACCCGAAGTCCTGGATCTGGCCGCACAGGCCGGTGCCTGGTATGTATATCAGGCCATTTTTGATACCTCTGATTACATCCGGGAGCGTATCCAGCGATACCACGATCACGGCATCGGGGTGGAAGGCTCCATCCTCCTGGGGTTGGACACCCATACAGAGGACAGCATCAAGGCCCTCATCGATTTCCTCCTGGAGGTGGAACTGGATCTGGCGGAGTTCACCGTGCTCACCCCCTTCCCCCATACCAAGGCCTATGACGCCCTCCACCGCGAGGGGAGGATCTTTTCCTACAACTGGAATGACTATTCTGCGGAAAAGGTGGTCTTCCATCCCAAACACATGTCCGCTCAACGTCTCCAGGAACTCCTCGATTTTGCCTGGGACAGTTTCTATGCCCAAGAACCCCAACCCATAAAGATGTTCAAGCTGTTGCAGAAGGTCATGGAAAAGGAGATGGCGGACAACACCTATCAACCCAGAAGAAGGGAGCTGGCCCGCAAGGCATTCGGCAGGGAG
>JAIPDZ010000231.1 GCA_021737425.1 Deltaproteobacteria bacterium | reverse complement strand
GCTTTCAGCGCCCTCATCAGGGGTGAAATTTCGAAATTCACACAAAAGGGAAGCAGAAGAACTTAGGTCCAATGACTTTCCAACATGGTCACATTTGCCGCTTTTCAGGCCGTATGCCGGTCATCTGCAAAAAAGCTTGGCCGACAACATTTATTTAATATGATAACCCTTTAATAAGCATAAGTCAATTTTTTTGTTATTGCATATGGGCGTTTTTCCATAATTCCTGTGTTTGACTTCGAATATCTTAATAGAAACGTCAGCACTTTCGCGAGATCCATATGGACCTCCGACGAAAAGGCGCCCTTCTTCAGGCCCAATGTCAGGGTTTCTGGGTCCTCCTCCAAATCCGTATCGTTTTCTCGTTCTGCCGGGCAAAATGCCAAGCGGTTCATTCATCTATATCCAAGCTTTGTGCCAGGTTGCATAAATGTGCTTTTGGTTGGCCCAACATACTGATTTATTATTGAATAGTAACACCTCAATAATCAGGGGCAAACCTCCTGGATTCCGGGTCAAGCCCGGAATGACATTTGTGCGCAGTGACAAGGCGATAGCGCCCTACGTTAATGACATTGGCTTTGAACCTCTGAACCTTCTTGCTCCAAAAATACGCCATTTCTTGACTTGAGTCAAAGATTGTTCTTATATGGTATTTTAAACACTTCACAGTCCGAAGTTCTTTTAACGTGTTGATATCATTAGATGCAAAGATTCGGTGACGTCATTCCGGCGAAGGCCGGAATCCAGTCTTGTTTCAATAGGTTGCATATCCTGGATGCCGATCGGAGATCTCGGACTTAGCGGGGATCAAGTCCGGCATGACGAGAGAACTTTGGACTCTCAAGGTAAACAGTCGAAACCATAAAATACACGAATTTTTTGAAAGGAGGACACATATGACTGAACATCCTGAACACCTTGACGGCGCCATTTTACAGAGAGACAAGGAAACCTATGCCATCGTGCCCAGGACACCATTGGGGCTTGTGACCCCTCAGGTGCTGGAGACCATTGCCCAGGTGGTCAAAAAATATGAGATCCCGGTGGTCAAAATCACCTCTGGCCAGCGCATGGCCCTGGTGGGGCTCAAAGAGACGGACGTGGCCCCGGCCTGGAAGGACCTGGGCATGGATATCGGGAGGGCCACGGAACTGTGTGTACACTATGCTCAGGCCTGTCCAGGAACTGCGGTGTGCAAGCTCGGGGTCCAGGATTCGCTAAGTCTGGGAACGGAGCTGTAGAAGCTGTTCATCGGCATGGCCCTTCCTGCAAAGGTAAAATTCGGGGTCTCGGGCTGTCCCATGTGCTGCGGAGAAAGCTATGTACGGGATGTGGGGGTTTTGGGGAAAAAGAAGGGATGGACCGACATTTTCGGCGGCAACAGCGGCGGCCGCCCCCGCATCGGAGATGTGGTGGCCGAGGATTTGGGCAAGGAAGACGCCATTGATCTCATCAAAAAATGCCTGGAATACTATGCGGCCAACGGCAAGAAAAAGGAACGCACCGCCCGCTTCATGGAAAGGATCGGTATTGACGCCTTAAAAGAGGCGGTCCTTCAAAACTAACCAAAAATATTTGGAATTTAGGAATTCTGGGATTCAGGGATTTTGACATATGCGATTTCCGATTTCCTTGTGTGAATTCCTCAATTCCTAAATGCCGAAATCCTCAATTTGCTTGAGACCCTCAGGATGACAAAGGTGTTAACGCACTTGCAAGAGACAAGCTCTCACACTGAGCGAGTAAGAATCTAATATCCACGCTCACATATTCTTTGACTACAAAGGGAGGTAAAAGATGCCGGAATTCAGCACCCCGTTTTCAGCCTTGAAGAACGATCGACAACTTACCCATGAGGAACTGGTCCGTGCCATTCGGTTTATGATTGCAGCAGAGTACGAGGCCATCCAGCTGTATCAACAGACCGCCGAGAGCACGGATAATGCACTCGCCAAGAAGGTCCTGATCGATATCGCCGATGAAGAAAAGGAACACGCCGGAGAGTTTCTTCGTCTGCTGCGCGAGCTGGAACCTGAAGAGGAAAATTTTTACAAGGACGGATATGCGGAAGTGGAAGAAATGATATCCGAACTCAAAAAGTAAGCCACACTCGCATGTGCGTGTGGCGTGCGGGGGTATACTGGGGCAGGGATTGAGCCACAGGATACGGCATTTCATCCATTCTCCGGGCATCAACCATCTGCCCCCTATACCTCACGGCGGTTTCATATGGCCATAAAGACCCTTGGACAACGAATCACCCTCCTGTTGCTGCTTCCCGTTGCCGTACTGATTTCGGTCACCGGGGTTTTTGGGTTCCTCTATGCCAGACACAGTCTCCTGAACGAGTGGCGGGAGGGCGCCATCCTCAAACTTCAATGGGCCGCCCACCATATTGATATGCGGCTGGACCGTCCCATCCAGTGGATGGAGATGTTCCACCAGACCGGCGGCGCCATGGGCACCTACGCCATTCAGCAGTGGATATTGGGGCAACTAAAGGGGATGGAGGGCGTCACGGATGTCCGGCTTCAGTGGATGGATAACGGGGAACAGGCCCCTCTGCCTATGATGGGAGCCAGGAGGTCAGGCCGTACCGGCATGCAGCAGGGAATGCGGTTTCACCGGGCCGGAATCGCAGAGGTTACCTCTCCCCGCTACGACGCCCGCACAGGAGAGAAGACCGTTACCCTTATATCCAGTCTCAAGGATGAATCCGGAAAGGTGGTGGGCACCCTCCGGGTGGGAGTACGCTTCGACTATCTGATGCAGGATATCATCGGATTGGGGTGGTGGCAGGGGGACAAGGCCTGCCTCGTGGATAACGCCGGGAATTACCTGGCCCATACCGACCCCACCATGATACAGAGAAATCGACTCGGGGCTCAGGGAAGCCCGCTGGAAAAGGCCCTTCTCGAAGCCATTCACCTGCGGCCTCACGGGACCATTCTGGGGACCGGACACCCGCCCGCTGAAGTCGCCGGGTTTTACAAAATGGACAAGGCCCCGTGGGCCGTCATCCTCTTTGCACCCGGCGAAAAAGTACTGGCGCCCATCGTAAGGTACCGGTTCTACTATTCGGTGGGCGGCATCGCATGTCTGGTGCTGATCCTTCTGCTCATCCGATCCGTGGCCGGAAATATGGCCCGTTCCATCAAAGCGATTTCTTCTGCTGCCCACCAGGTGGCCGAGGGCAATTACGGGGAAGCGTTATCTGTAAACCGATCCGATGAGATCGGACAGCTGGCCCGAAGTTTCAATGACATGGTCACGGGCCTGAAGGAGCGGGATTTCATTCGAAATACCTTTGGCCGATACGTGGACCCCGAAATCGCCGGTAAGCTGTTGAAACGGCCTGAAGCGGCCGGACTGGGAGGAGAAAGGCGTCAGGTGGCCATTTTAATGGCGGACATCCGCGGATTTACGCCGTTTTCCGAATCCCTGAACCCGGATGTCATTATTGCGTTTTTAAACCGCTATTTCAGCCGGATGATCGACGTCATCCACGCGCACGACGGGATCATCGTGGATTTTTTCGGAGACAGCGTGCTGGTATTTTTTGACCCCATAGACGGCCCTATCGCCCCCATGGCCCAAAAAGCGCTCACATGCGCACTAAACATGCAGGAAAAGATGGAAGAATTCAACCGGGAAAACCGGGAACTGGGTCTCCCTGAACTTCAAATGGGCATCGGCATCAATGCGGGCGAGGTGGTGGTGGGGAATATCGGGTCTGAAAAACGCGCCAAATACGGCATTGTGGGGTCCCCGGTCAACATGACCCAGCGCATTCAGTCCCATGCAAAAGGGGGTGAAGTGCTTATCTCCGAGTCTGTTTACCGAAATGCCTCAAAAAAGCCGACCATTGAACGCACCGTCCAGACCTCGGTCAAGGGAGTGGACGGGAAAATAACGCTTTTCGGCGTGAAAATGTAAATAAAGACAAGAGGAGCCTGTATACCTATCCGAGACCTCCCCCTCAGGGAAAGGAGACACGCTTATGAAGCATCCTTTCATTTTGGACCTTATGTTCATAAGTCTTTTGGTTTCCCCATTAACCGCCTTACATGCCGGATGGGATCTGTCAAAAGCCGAAACCCGGGTAGATTCGGACACCAAGAATAGCGTTGTGGCAGGAACCATTGCAAATTTCAAGCGTTATGATCCCGGCCTCGAAGCCTTTTTTGAACGTGCATATGGCTATACCGGTTGAGTTAATATACAAAGTCCTTCGTGGGGCATTTCAACATACTCAGAGAGGGACTTGTGATCTGTATTGTTCCTATCTCAATTTTTAGGACTGATCTATAAGTTTTTCGATTTTCCTTGACAATGGGAAACCCGATATTGTTCAATTACATCATTCTCACCATTAATTGGCTGCCACCAAGGAAATCAGCCATGGAAAAGCTTAGCAAAATGTGCATACCAGACTCCCAATGGACGTAGTCTGTCTGTTGGGAGCCTACAAGTTTTTCTTATAAAGCCTAACTCATCGAGAGATGAGGACGGAAAACCACGGATCTTAATCCCCCGTTGAGCCTGTTTTAGAGAACTCTCCTTACTGAAAGATAGCCGGGTTGCCGACTGCGACATCGTGAAAGTCGCTTGCAGGCAGTATAGCTATATTGATCCCTTTTTATCATTCAATATTGTGGAAATCTTGAGCTATCTTAACTCCTTAAATGGAAATTGCAGTTGGTTACAATTGACTTAATTCACATATAAATTATATTATTTATATCAATTTTTATTATTCCCAAACTATAATAAAATATTTTTTTTCCTAAATAGTGGATGGCCTAATGAAAAGGTCAATTTTACTGCTATTTTTGACATCACTTGCGTTTCTCTGGGGCCAAATTCCGAATAGACCTATTTTGGCCAAGGATAAAATTACACATCTACAAGTTATTGCCATCACGGGTCAGTTCTTTTCTCCAAACGGTAAAGCTATTTGCGAATACGATTATATTGAACCAGACAGGAAATATCGACTCCTCCCTAATACCGAAATCCTGCTTTCCACTCTCGATGGCAAAAAAAGCTACGTAGCAGTTGGCCCCGGAATACTTTTCCTAGATCCTCTGGGTTCCGTTTTATTGAATGGGCAAGTTCTTAAGCCGAGGGCCCAAGAGACACTCTTCCAAAATATCACTGCCTCCCGAATTCCCAGTCAAGAGTTAGCAGGGCTACCCCTCAGAGGTATAAAGGTATTGGCTAGAACTGTGGACGGGGAGACCAGGGTTTTACCTCTATACTCTGGCTATCACGCTACCGTGGTGGGTGTGGGGAATTATGACAAGTGGCCCAAGTTACCTAATGCTGTCAACGATGCAAGACAGGTATCCAAGAAACTGAAGAACCTCGGTTTTCATGTAGAACTCGTTCTGAACCCAAATGCATTTGAGTTGAACAAAGCCTTAAGCGATCTGACATATAGATATGGTCGTGACACGAACCAAGCTATTTTATTTTATTATGCCGGACACGGAGAAACCGAAGTCTTGGCGGACGGGACGAATTTGGGGTACATCGTACCACGTGATTGTCCTTTACTGCGTGATGACCCGCAAGGATTTGTGAACACTGCAATCAGCATGAAGGATATTGAGTCATTTTCACTACGAATCCGTTCGAAACATGTCTTGATGCTGTTTGACTCGTGTTTTTCAGGGGCGCTCTTTGCCCTGGTTCGGGCCGTACCTGACCACATTACTGAAAAAAGCGCGCTACCGGTGCGCCAGTACATCACTGCAGGACGGGAGGATGAAGAGGTTCCGGACCGGAGCATGTTTAAGCGGTGTTTTCTGATCGGTCTTGAGGGAGATGCTGATATGACCGGTGATGGCTATATCACCGGCTCGGAGATGGGCATGTACTTGGCAGATAATGTTGTCAATTATACGCATCGTCGGCAGCATCCACAGTACGGGAAGATCAACAATCCGGATTTGGACCGGGGGGACTTTATTTTTGTTCCCGAGAAAACTGTCAGAAAGCATAAAGAACAAAAAAGGCTAATGGCTAAACGGGAGGACCTGGTGAGCGACATCCAGAAACTGAGGGTCGAGCGGGAGGCGGCCCAGAAGCTAGTGGAGGAAATGAAGGCCATTTTACGGGTTTCTTTACAGACCGAAGACCAAGAGAAAGACTCGTTGAAGGAGAGACAACATTTGAAAAAACAAATTGCACGCTTGGAAAAGGAGCGGCAAACCATCGAAGATTTGGCAGATGCACGGATCCAGGAATATGAGGCCACACTTTCCAAGTCAAAAGCCCGTATGAAGGAGGAGGCAGTAAAAAGAAAACGTCTTGAGGAGGACCTGGAAAGAGTTCGTTTGGAAAAGGAAGAAGCGGCCAAACAGAAGACAAAGCTTGAAGCTTTACAGCAAAAGATGAAGCAGGAAACGGAGAAGCGCAAGGCCCTTGAAACGGAATTAGACAGGATCAAACAGGAAAGAAAACAAAGGGAACGTCAAGCTGCATTGGATAAGCAAACGGAAACGATTCCAAATCAAGAATTTATTAAAAAGGAACAACCGCACAAGGAAACTCCGAAAAAGCAACTTATAGAAACCAAACATCAGCCATTCAAGACTGCGGCCAAGACGACTTCTCCAGAAGAAATCAACGTTAAACCCGTATCGCCCAGGAAGGAACAATTGGCCAATATCCCCAAGCAAGTGAAAGCGGGGAAGCTCCTGAATTTAAATCTAAGGCGTAAGCCCCTAATGATGATGGATTCCGATATCGAAGAAATGGTCCTCAAACGCAATTTCTACGTAAGAAACAGACATGAAACAGGCGGTTTTCGCAATGACTTCGTGGATAATAAAGATGGAACGATTACAGACAGATCCACCGGATTGATGTGGGAGAAAGGAGGATCTTCATATCAACGGAGGTACTGGGGAGCTGAGAGTCATATCAACAACTTGAATAGAAATAAGTTCTTAGGCCACAATGACTGGCGCGTTCCCACGCTCGAAGAACTGTGCTCTCTTTTAACGAAAAAGGTCGAAAAAACAGGCCTGTATATGGAGCCTGTCTTCTGTGAGGAGCAAAATACCTGCTGGAGTGCGGATACAAGTTCAGACCAGGAAAGAGAAAATGCCTACTATGTGGATTTTTCCGATGGGGGTATTCAAATCGGCTATGGGAGTAATGAGGGATCTCGCTATGAAATCGTAGAATCCACCTGTTTTGTTAGGGCGGTCAGGACTATTGAATAA
>JAIPDZ010000230.1 GCA_021737425.1 Deltaproteobacteria bacterium | reverse complement strand
ATCCCCATGTGATGACTAAAGATGAATTTCGAAAACGGCTCGAGACCGGCGAACACTTTATCTCGCAGGTTTTGAAATCACCAAAAATATTTATTGCTGGCTCTGACCATGACCTTAAAGCAATGGGCGGATAACGGCTGGCTGAAAAGGCACCATTCCAGCCCTGAAGAAATCGGAAATCTTCCTGCAATCGTGGAACGGGACCTGAAGGATGCCTCCGAGGCGACCGTGTCATCTGACTGGCGTTTTGGGATTGCCTATAACGCCGCCCTCAAGCTTTGCACCATTCTTCTTTATGCGGAGGGCTTCAAGGCTGAGAGAACCTTGCAGCATTATCGCACCATCCAAGCATTGCCACTGATTCTGGGTTCAAAAAGGAAAAAGGACGCGCATTATCTGGATGCCTGCCGGGCTAAAAGGAATATTGTGGAATATGACTACGTCGGAAGTGTCACGCAAAACGATGCCGATGAGCTTATCGTATTTGCGAAGTATCTGAAGGATGAAGTCGAGACTTGGCTCGAAGAAAAGCATCCCGAATTGGCATGAAAAACGCCCGTCCACGTTTGACACGGCCCGCGTGGACACCACTCTTACATACTTCAACAACTCATATTACTGAGAAACTGTGAAAATGGGAGACGCGGGTAAAAAAATAAGTTTCTTCCGGCTTGGGCGTTTCGCTTATGGCGTTATGGGCCCAGCAGAAAATGTATGATGCCTGGAATCATATTGTCAGGAGAGGTGGTGAAGCGGCATTTTTAAAGAAGGCCCCCTTGTTATTAAAAGTTTCTTGTGTTTCCTTTACTAATGGCGTAGGCTATTAAGAAAAGTTTAGGAGGAACGTACGCCATGAAGCGGGGACCGACGGGTGAGGAAGTATTGATTTCCACAGTGGGCAACGAGCCGGTGCGGGCCTTTGTTCCACGGCCCCTGCCTCCTGATCCGCCCCTTCAGATTGACGGCCTCCTGCGGGACCAGCTGGACAAGGCCCTCCTTGCGCTGGGCCGGCTGGACAGCATCAGCATTGTATTTCCCGACACCCATCTGTTCGGATACATGTATGTCCGTAAAGAGGCGGTCCTTTCCTCTCAGATCGAGGGGACCCAGTCTTCCCTTTCGGACCTGCTTCTTTTCGAACTGGAAGAGGCTCCGGGCGTGCCCATGGACGATGTGGCGGAGGTTTCCAATTATGTGGCGGCCCTCGACCTTGGGTTGAAGCGGCTTGGGGAGGGGTTGCCCATTTCGACCCGCTTAATCCGAGAAATCCACGGTGTTCTCCTTGCCGGGGGCCGCGGCCAGCACAAGCATCCCGGAGCGTTTCGCCGCTCCCAGAACTGGATCGGCGGCACCCGGCCCGGAAACGCCCGGTTCGTCCCCTCTCCGCCCGATCGAATTCCGGATGCCATGTCCGCATTGGAGCGTTTTCTCCACGATATGCCCGAAAAGACCCCCGTGCTCGTCAAGGCGGCCCTGGTGCATGTTCAGTTTGAAACCATCCATCCTTTTCTGGACGGAAACGGCCGCGTAGGCCGCATCCTGATCCCGCTGCTGCTTCACGCCGAAGACGTCCTGAAAAACCCCTTGCTCTATTTGAGCCTTTATTTCAAGAGGCGACGGGCCGAATACTACGATCTCTTAAACGCGGTTCGCATGGATGGCGATTGGGAGAACTGGCTGGGGTTCTTTGCGAAGGGCGTGCAAGAAACGGCTGAGAATGCCGTTCAGACCGCAAAGACCCTCCTGGATGTCAGCAACGAGGACCAAACCCGGATCGAGCAATTGGGCAGGCTGTCAGGATCTTGCCTTCAGGTCCACCATGCCCTGAAGCGCCGACCGGTCAACACCATTGCGGGGTTAAGCAGGCTTACCGGTCTTTCTCTGCCTACCGTCACAACGGTCCTTCACAAGTTGGAAGAGATGGGATTGGTGAGGGAGACCACGGGCCGCAAACGGAACAGGGTGTTCACCTATGCCCGATATCTGGAGATCCTTGTTGAAGGGACCGTCCCCTGAAATGTCATACACGCGGACCGTTATTCCGCTGCGCTGGATTTCCGGCGGCGATGGCAACGGTGGGACAGTGCTGGAACAAGGAGCAACGACCTCTGTCCGAAAAGCCAAACAAAAAAAGGGATAATCATGAAATCGAAGCCTCCTTCCCATAAGTGGACCTTCCGCGCCCGTTTCCGGCGGCATGCTTTTGGATGGCGTTCGCAGCCGGCCATAAAGCGGGTCAGAGAGGCTGTATCGGAGATAAAAAAGATCGCGCGAAAAGATCCCCTGTTGGGAGCTGAAGGGGCGGTTTTGTTTTTAGAGAAGCTCTCACCGGCCCTGGAACATGTGGACAGCTCCTCGGGCGCCATCGGTACGGCCGTGAACAAGGCCATTGATGCACTGGTGCCGGTGATCGTCAGGGCCCCGGCAGAGGATGATCTGCGGGAAAAGTGGCTGGATCGTCTCTGGGATGCCTTTGAAGAAGACGATATGCCGTACATTGAAACGCTTGCCGATTTCTGGGGAGATCTCTGCGTAAGTCCCCAACGGGCCTCACAATGGGCCGACCAATTGATGCCGCCGGTTCGTATTTCCTGGGGAGGGGATCCGGAGCTGCGCGGCTACTTCAAAGGGACTCCCGCCTGCCTGAGTGCCTTGCTCAAGGCCGGCAGGGAGGAGGAGATCCTCTCCCTACTCGATCTGGCCCCTTATAAATCCTGGGATAACCGGGAATGGGGGGTGAAGGCCCTGATGTCCATGGGCAAGAAGGCCGAAGCCCTGCGTTATGCCGAGGACTCCTGCGGACTGAATGACAGCCCCGTTGCCGTGGCCCGGGCCTGTGAAGAAATCCTGCTATCAAGCGGCATGGCCGAAGAAGCCTACAACCGCTACGCCATTGAGGCCAATCAAAAGACCACCTATCTTGCCACCTTCCGGGCCATTGCCAGGAAATACCCGCAAAAGGAGGCGAGCCGCATTCTGGGTGATCTGGTGTCCAGTACCCCGGGAGCCGAAGGCAAGTGGTTTGCCGCAGCCAAGTCGGCAGGTCTTTACGAGGAAGCCATTGCTCTGGCCAACAGGTCGCCCTGCGATCCGAGGACCCTCAGCAGGGCCTCGCGGGATATGGCGGAAACAGAGCCGATCTTCTCCATGGAGGCCGGTTTGGCCGCACTGAAGTGGCTGGTGGAGGGCTACGGGTACGATATCACCGGAATGGATGTATGGAAGGCCTATGACTATGCCATGAAGGCCGCTGAAAAGGCCGGGGACAGGGATAAAGCCTTTGACCGGGTCCGCGAAATGGTTGCGGGAGAGGTCTTCGGGGAGCGGTTCGTCACCAAAATCCTTGGACGGGAGCTCGGTGTAAGGCCGAAATAGGGGCAGCGTATTGCCGGACTGTGAAAAAGAGGGGCGCCCAAAGGCTTAAAAGTTGACAAAACGGTGACGTCAAACGGGCGTATCCACCTATGCGGTTGCCAAAGTGCGATTGTCCGGGTCATCGGATAATACCTTCAGCCGGGGAGCGGTTTTGAAAGTTTCCAAGGTGCGAGGGGGAGATAAAGTGCCTGATCAAGGAAATTTCTTGCAATATTGCATTTAAAATGCATAATTACAGAATATGAACCCCCTCACACTAAAAAGCTACATATCAAGGTCCCTGGAGCCGGTTCTTGAGAAGGCGGCATCTGAATTTCCCGCGGTCGTCCTCACCGGGCCACGCCAGTCAGGCAAGACCACCCTCTTGAAGACCCTCTTCGCGGACCATTATGACTATGTCTCCCTCGAGGCACCGGATATCCGGGCATCGGCCATGGAGGATCCCCGTGGCTTTCTCGAGATGTACCGTCCGCCGGTGATCTATGACGAAGTGCAGTACGTCCCGGATCTCCTGCCCTATATCAAAGAAAGCATCGACGGACAAAGGCACCTTGCCGGCCGGTATTTGCTGACCGGTTCCCAGAATCTCCTGCTCATGGAGAAGATCACAGAATCTCTGGCCGGGAGGGCGGCCATGCTCCGACTGCTCCCCTTATCCGGACGGGAGGCAGCGGGAAATCCCTATGCGTCGCTTCCCTGGGAGAGAGGCGCATCTTCAAGCATAACATCGGTCGGCTCGTATCAGGATATCTGGAGAGGTTTTTTGAGGGGAGGGTATCCTGAGCTGGCGGCCAACCCCGAAAGGGACATCTCTCTCTGGCACGCCAGTTACATTCAGACCTACCTGGAGCGAGACGTCCGTTCCCTTCGCCAGGTAGGCGATCTTTCACAGTTCCAGTCCTTTATCAGGGCGCTGGCTGCGAGGAGCACCCAGCTTCTGAACCTCGCGGATCTGGCTCGCGACCTCGGGGTTGCACTCAATACGGTGAAAGCCTGGCTTTCCGTCTTGGAGGCGACCTATCAGGTATTTGTCCTGCGGCCCTATTTCGCCAATGTGGGAAAGCGTCTCGTCAAGACGCCGAAGGTTTTCTTCACGGACGTCGGAACACTATGCTACCTGACCGGGCTGAAAGATCCCCAGCATGCCGCCGCTGGCCCTATGGCCGGCCCCGTTCTGGAGACGGCGGTTCTCACGGAAATTCTGAAAACGCTCACCCATCAGGGCCATGATCCCCAGATCTATTTCTGGCGCACCGCTTCCGGGTCAGAGGTGGACCTGGTGGTCGAGGCCGGGGAGAGACTCGTTCCCATCGAGGTCAAGCTGTCCGCCACACCAAGGCCGGCGTTTGCCAAGGCCATCAAGACATTCCGAAAGGATCTGGGGACCAACGTGATGCCGGGCTATGTCATCCATCCTGGGGAGATCCGTCTGCCATTGGGATCAGATGTAACCGCGTTGCCCCTTAGGGAGCTGTAGCTTCAAGAAAAAGATTCGCAGAAGCCCGCAATCTTTTCGAAATAATCGCCCACCTCCAGAAACGTGAGGGTATTCATTTGGAAGTCGGCGCCGTGCGCTGAACCCATTTTTAGGATAGCGCAGGGGGACGGGGTCAGGTTTTTGAGCTTTTTAAGAGGCTCATGGGTCCTGAAGGGCCCGCAAAATGGGAGGTACAGACATGCCACAGGCGGTTCACCATTTTTCCGACCCGCAGAGGGGGTGAGGCCATGCAATTCGAATGGGCCACCCCCACGCGGATCATCTTCGGCCCGGGGGCCGTGCGTGAAGCTGGTAACATCGCCGCGGAAATGGGCAAACGCGTTTTTGTGGTCACCGGCAAAACCCTATCGCGCGCTACGCCACTGCTGGAGATGTTAGCAGAAGCCGGACTTGAAACGGTGACGTTTCAGGTGGCCGGGGAACCGACCACTGACCGGGTCTGGACCGGGCTGGAGCAGGCCCGGGCAGCGAATTGCGACAGTGTCATCGGTTTTGGAGGCGGGAGCCCGCTGGATGCCGGTAAGGCCATTTCGGGACTGCTGACGAATCCGGGCCGGTTGATGGATTACCTGGAAATCATCGGTTCCGGTAAGCAGTTGAAACACAGGGCTGCGCCGTACATGGCGATCCCCACCACGGCCGGCACCGGGACGGAGGTCACCCGCAACGCCGTTTTAACTTCCCCGGCTCACAAGGTCAAAGTCAGTTTGAGGAGTCCGCTCCTGATCCCCCGCGTGGCGCTGGTGGATCCGGAACTGACCTGCACCCTGCCGCCGGCCATCACCGCCAGCACCGGTTTAGATGCCTTTACGCAGGTTTTGGAGCCGTTTGTGTGCAACAAGCCGAATCCGTTCACGGATGCCGTGTGCCGGGAAGGGTTACGCCGGGCGGCGCGGTCCTTGAGGCAGGTCTGTGAACAGGGTGAAGATAAAGGGGCACGGGAAGATCTGGCGCTGGTGAGTCTGTTTGGCGGATTGGCGCTGGCCAATGCCGGGCTGGGGGCGGTACATGGTTTTGCCGCATCTTTGGGTGGTATGTTTCCTGCGCCGCACGGCGCCATCTGCGCAAGGCTGTTGCCCCATGTCATGGCAGCTAATGTGCGGGCGTTACAGGTGCGTCAGCCGCACAGCGAGGCGTTAGCGCGCTATGAGGAGATCGCGCGGATTCTGACCGGCCAGGCAGCTGTAACGGCCAGGGATGGGGTGATGTGGGTCCAGGAGTTGTGCGAGGCGCTTAACATTCCGCCCCTTGCGGCCCATGGCATGCATGCGGCGGATATATTGACGGTTATTGAAAAAGCGGCTCGAGCCAGCAGCATGAAAGCAAATCCGGTGAGGCTGACGCCCGAAGAGATGCAAAGCATTCTGGAAAAGGCCTT
The DNA here is from genome assembly GCA_021737425.1 of Deltaproteobacteria bacterium. Taxonomy (GTDB): domain Bacteria; phylum Desulfobacterota; class DSM-4660; order Desulfatiglandales; family Desulfatiglandaceae; genus JAIPDZ01. Next base: position 1,087 of record JAIPDZ010000230.1, on the reverse strand, counting down.
ATGAAAGGGACATGAAGCAAGATCCGACCGGGGAGTGTATGAAGGGAGAGGAGACTGACGGCTTGAACACCCTCTGGATCAAGGATCCTGCACGGATAGAGAGGGCGAGGATCGTTCTGGTGGTGGCCCTTTCCAAGAAATCCAAGGGCGAGCTGGTGGATTTGATGATGAACTGGCTGGAGGATTCCGAGATCCAGCGTTTTTGTGAGAAATATCTGGACGACTCGGATCTGGCCTATATCGAAGGCAGGAAGATGACATAAAGGGCTTTTTCACATGAACAAACTGCGCATCACGGTGAAGGAGATAAGAGGGACCTGCCCGGTGTATCGGAAGGGGGACAGGATCGTGCTGGATGAAGGATACCGGCTCAACCTTGAGGAAACGGACCATGTCTGCATGCATTCCCTGTCAGCCATCATGCCCTATTATGTGGCCCTCTACAATGATGTGGACCCCCGGAAACTGGGGGTATCGAGGGACGGAAAAAAGGCCTGTGTCCAGTGCCTGGATCCTTGTGCGTACACGGGCGGCGGAACCGTGATTTTTGAAATCGAAAAGACCTGATGGAAAAAGCTGTTCAGGCATGTTTTTCAACGCTTCAGGGAAAGGATGGAAAAGTGACGGAGGGGCGCGGATGGTGAAGGAGAAAGAGGGACTGCACTGGGCCTGGATCGTTCTGGGGACCTGCTTTGTCAATCTCTTCATCAACTATTCCATCCGCCTGGGGTACGGGGTGGTCCTCCCGGAGATGATTTAGGCCCTGGGGTTCAGCCGGGCCGCCGGCGGGTGATCACCGTCTGCGCCGGAATCCTGGGAGGGGGCGTGCTTCTTATGGGGAGCGTCGGTTCCTTCTGGGCGGTTAGCGATAAAGGTGTCAGGTTTCGGGTGTCAGGGATTATTGTTTGCTGAAACCTGAAACCTGAACACTGGCCACTGATTTGGTTGCGGCCGTAGGCCTGCATTGGGATGCTCCTTCAGAATTTACGTGATACAGCATTGCAGTGGATAAGCGGGACGCTGCAATAAAAAGAGGTTTCCAGTCGGTTTAGTCGCTGGATTTACGGAGTTATCGGCCTAACAGCAA
>JAIPDZ010000229.1 GCA_021737425.1 Deltaproteobacteria bacterium | reverse complement strand
AGCACGCCCAGGATAAAAGAGAAGGCGGTCATCAATATGGGGCGGAAGCGCAGCTTTGCCGCGTTGACAGCGGCCTCGAACAGGGAAAGCCCTTTGTCAAATTCCAGTTTGGCAAACTCCACAATCAAGATGGCATTTTTGGCGGCCATGGCAATGAGCATCACCAGGGCGATCTGGGCAAACACGTTCAGCTCGTAGCTCTGGCTCAACATCCGCGCCGCATACAGGGCCAAAAACGCCCCGAATATGGCAAAGGGGGTCCCCAGCAGGATACTGAAGGGCAAAGACCAGCTCTCATACTGGGCGGCCAGGATCAGAAACACGAACAAGAGGGAGAACACAAACACCACCGATCCGGTGCCGGCCGCCTCTTTCTGCTGATAGCTCATGTTGCTCCACGCGTATCCCACATCCCCTGGAAGCACCTGGGCTGCGGTCTCTTCCAGGGCCGCCATGGTCTGGGCCGATGTAAAGCCTTGGGCCGGGCTCCCGGTCAACTCCACGGCCCGGTACAGGTTATACCGGTTGGTAAAATCCGGGCCCACGATATTGTGGATGTTCACAAAGGTGGCCAGAGGGACGCTTTCGCCCTGGGCATTGTTGACATAGAAGAAATCAATCCGGTCTTCATCGATCCGATACTGGGGCTCGGCCTGGATATAGACCTTGTAGAGCCGGCCGAATCGATTAAAATCATTGACATAAGACCCTCCGAGAAAGGCCCCCAGGGTGGTGTAGATGCTGTCCAATGACACCCCTGCCTTGAGGGCCTTATCCTTATCGATATCCATATACCGCTGAGGCACGCTGGCCCGAAACGTGGTGAATATGGACCCGATCTCAGGCCGCTTTTGGGCCGCCTGGATGAATTTTCCGGTGATCTCCGCCAGATAGGCCGGGGAATTCCCCCCTTTGTCCTGGATCATCATGGTGAACCCCGATCCGTTTCCTAAGCCCGGAATGGCGGGGGGGCCAAAGGCAAAGACCTGGGCCGAGTTGATATTGAAGTAGAATTCCCGGTTCAGTATAGAGACCAGGTCATTGGCGGTCATATGCCTCAGATCCCAATCCTTGAGAGACACAAAAATGAACCCTGCATTGGAGCTCATGCTGTTGGAAAGGAGGCTGAACCCTGCGGCCGTGGTGGTGTATTCCACTTCCTCATGGCTGCAGATGATCTCTTTGACCCTTTTGCAGACCTGGTCGGTACGCTGAAGCGATGCCGCATCCGGCAACTGGATGTTGACCATCAGGTAGCCCATGTCTTCCTCCGGCATGAAACCGCCCGGGATGGACAGGCCCAAAAACCCCATGGCCCCGGTGAGGAGGAGAATGAACGCCACGCCGATAACCACCTTTCGGGTCAGCATCCGGGTAAAGCTCACATAGCCCTGGGTGGACCTGTCAAAGATCCTGTTGAATACCCTGAAGAACGCGCCGAGAGGTCCTCGGACCGGTCTTTGTTTCCGGAGTAAAAGGGAGCACAGGGCCGGGCTCAGGGTCAGGGCGCACAAAGAGGAAAACAACACGGATACGGCCACGGTTATGGCGAATTGCTGATACAGGCTCCCGGTGATGCCGCCCATGACCGCCACCGGAATGAATACGGCCACCAGGACCAGGGTGGTGGCCACCACGGGCGCGGTCACCTCATCCATGGCCTTGATGGTGGCGGCCTTGGGATCCAGGCCGTTTTCAATGTTGACCTGGACCGCTTCCACAACCACGATGGCGTCGTCCACCACGATCCCGATGGCCAGCACCAGCCCCAGGAGGGACAAGACATTGATGGTAAAACCGATCAGGGGGAATACCATAAATGCACCCACCAGGGAGACCGGGATGGCCAGGGTGGGGATCAGGGCGGCCCGCCAGTCCTGCAAAAAGATAAAGACCACCAGGACCACCAGGGCCAGGGCAATGAACAGGGTTTCAATGATTTCATTGATGCCTGCGGTAATGGCCAGGGTGGTGTCTAAGGAGATGTCGTAGCGGATGCTTTCCGGAAAAGACCCGGAAAGGCTTTCCATGCTCTGTTTGACCTGCTGGGCCAGGGCCACGGCATTGGAACCCGGGGACTGATACACGGCGATCATGGCACAGGGCCGGTCATCCAAGCGGGTGAAGGCGTTGTAGGTCTCCACGCCCAGTTCCACCCGGGCCACGTCCTTCACCTTTACCTGGGATCCGTCTTCAGCAGTCCGGATCACTACATTGCCGAATTGCTGGGCCGATTCCAGCCGCTTGGGGAGCCGCACCGTATAGGTGAATTCCGTTCCCGGGGGCGCAGGCTCGGCCCCGAATTTCCCGCCGGGCACGATCACGCTCTGGGCCTTAATGGCATTCACGATGTCCGGTACGGTAATGCCCATCCGGGCCAATCGGTCCGGCTTGATCCAGATGCGCATGGAGTAATCGCTGGCCCCGATGACGTTCACCCGGCCGATCCCCTTGATGCGGGAGAGGATATCCTTGATATTGATCAGTGCGTAATTGCCCAGGAAATGTTGATCATACCGGTCGCCCTCGGACGTCACCGCAATGAGCATCAGGATGTTGGGAAGGGATTTTTCCGTCTTTACCCCGAATCGGGTCACTTCTTCCGGGAGTTTGGGCGTGGCCGCACTCACCCGGTTCTGGGTGAACACCGTATTCATATCCGGGTCCGTGCCCACCTCAAAGGAGGTCTGGATGACCATGGAGCCGTCATTGGCGTTGGTGGACTTCATATAGATCATGTTGTCCACGCCGTTGATTTCCTGCTCCAGGGGCGTGGCCACGGATTGCTCCACGCTGATGGCGTCGGCCCCGGTATAGGTGGCCCGGACTTCCACTATAGGGGGCGTGATGTCCGGGTATTGTTCCACCGGGAGACCGCCCATGAATACACTGCCCACGATCAGAATCACAATGGCAACGACCATGGCCACAATGGGGCGGTTGACAAAGAAATTTCCTTTTTTGGATGAATCCGCCATCAGGGGGTGACTTTTTGCGGAAGGGGGATGTCTTTGACCACAGGCGTAACCAAGGCCCCGTCCTGTACCTTTTGAAGACCTTCATACACCACCTTTTCCCCGGGATTCAGGCCCTTTAAGATGAGCCAAAAGGACCTCACCTTGGGACCCACCTGGATCTCCCGGGTCCGGATCTTATTGGCATGGTCCACCACGTACACGCTGAAAGATCCTTGAAGCTCTTTCACGCATCGCTGGGGGATCAGGATCCCCTCTTTGACCACATTGACCTGGGCCCTCACCCGGGCAAACTGGCCGGGTCGGAGCAATTGGTCGGGGTTGGGAAAGGAGGCCTGGATCATGATGGCGCCGGTGTCCGGGTCCACCTCCCGGCCCATGAAATCGGCCTTGCCCTTATGTCCGTAGATGGTGCCGTCCGACAGCACCAGTTCCAGATCGGGCTCTGGTGCGGTCTTGGAGGCTTCTTTTTGGGTGTCAGCGAGAAAATGCCGCATCGCTTCCAGATACTGGGATTCGGTAATAAAGAAGTCCACCAGCACCGTGTCGATTCGAGAGACCGTGTTCAAAATAATGGGATTCGGGGACCGGCCCACAAAATCGCCTACCTTGGCCTGGGTTTTGCCGATGATGCCGGTGATGGGAGAATGGATCTGGGTGTATCCCAGTTGGATTTTTGCGGCCCTGAGATTGGCCTGGGCCGCCTGGACCGATGAAACCGCCACATCATAACGGGCCTGGGCCGAATCCAAGTCGCTTTGGCTCACGGCATTTTCCCGGGCCAAAGGCTTGATCCTGTTCAAATAGGTCTTGGCCTCGGCCAGCACGGTCTTGGCACTGGCCACGTCGCTCATTTTGGCCGCCACATCCGCTTCAAACTGCTGGCTCTCCAAGGTATAGAGCAACTGGCCCTTTTTGACCCGGGAGCCCTCTTCAAAATGGATCCCTTCCAGGAAGCCCTCCACCCGGGCGGAAATGGCGATGTCCTGATAACCATAGACCTGTCCCACGGATTCCTGGTAGATGGGCACCGGCTGCGCTTTTGTCTCAAATACGGTTACTTCCTGGGGCGGGGGCGGCTGCTGGCTGACCTCTTCCCGGTCGCATGCGTAAGAGAGCGGCAAGAGGATGAGGCATAGGAGGTTCAACGTTGTTTTCTTCATCAGTAATAGACAACCGGGCCGAAAACGCCCCTTTTTTGAGAATAAAATTTGATGTAAAGACCGCGTCTGCCTTCTCTAACGCAAACGGCCGTGTTTTTCCAGTGAAATATCGGGAAACCCGGCTCAAGAGGATTCCTGCGGACCATTCATGGAAGTGGAAATACGGGGGCACGCATTGGGGCTTCAAACAGGGGTGAAAATGCTGAACAAAAAAAGGTTAGCCCATATAAAAAAGGCTAACCCTTTGATATCTTATTGGTAGCGGGGGGCGGATTCGAACCACCGACCTTCGGGTTATGAGCCCGACGAGCTACCAGACTGCTCCACCCCGCGACAAAGATACTAACATAAGTCCTTTTATTCCCTTTGTCAAACAAAAAATGGTCTTCACGCTTTCCCCGGTGGGCGTTCCTGTCTACCAGACAAGGGCTCAGTGTTTGATCTGTCAGGTGGGACAAAAGAAGCCGTTCTTTTGGGCCTGATCACTCCCCCTTGAGATCCATTTCAGAAATCTGCCCATGACCCCCGGTTTCTTGTGCTTGCATGTTTCTGGTTCGGGGCGCGGATCCGTCGGCGGGGTATGGGTGTGGTCTTTCTCCATTGGCGCAACCATTTCTATCCACTCTTCGATTTCATCCGCAAATAGGCATCCATGAACATATCGATATCCCCATCCATCACCTTGTCCACGTTTCCCTCATCCAGATGGGTCCGATGGTCCTTGACCATTTGGTACGGATTAAACACATAGGATCGGATTTGACTTCCCCAGGCGATATCCTGCTGGTTTTCGTGCAGCTCCTGCTTTTTTTGTTCGCGTTTTTTCGTCTCCCTTTCATAGAGTTTGGCCTTGAGGACCTTCATGGCCATCTCCTTGTTTCTGTGCTGGGACTTCTCATTCTGGCACTGCACCACAATCCCGGTGGGATTATGGGTAATCCTCACTGCAGAACTGGTTTTGTTCACATGCTGTCCGCCCGGTCCGCTGGCCCTGTAGGTGTCGATGCGAAGGTCACTTTCGTTGATGGTGATGTTGATGTCGGTATCGATCTCCGGAAGCACGGACACCGAGGCAAAGGAGGTGTGCCGTCTCCCCGTGGCGTCAAAGGGGGATATCCGCACCATGCGGTGGATGCCGTGCTCTGATTTGAGAAGGCCGTAGGCGTAGGGGCCTGAGACCGTGAAGGTGATGTTTTTGATCCCTGCTTCATCACCGGGAAGGAAGTCGATCACCCGGGTTTTCATGTCCTTGTTTTCGCACCACCGGGTGTACATCCTGAACAGCATCTCCACCCAATCCTGGGCCTCCGTACCCCCGGCGCCTGCATTAATGGCCACAATGGCATTCCGTTTATCATCCCGTTCTCCGAGCAGGGATCGAAACTCCAGTTCGCTGACATTTTTTTCCAATCGATCCACATCCCGTCGGATCTCCCGTAATGTGGATGCATCATCTTCTTCTTCTGCCATCTGGACCAGGAGCCCGGCATCCTCGGCTTCCCCTTGCAGTGCCTCCCAGGTATCCACTTGATCCCTGAGCGAGGCGCGTTCCTGGGTCAGCCGGGAGATTTCATCTTGATCCTTCTGCCAGAAATCGGGTTGCACCATGAGCTTTTCGATTTTATCCAATGCCTGTTTTTGGCCCGCTACGTCAAAGATGACCTCTGAGCTCATCCAGTTTTTTCAAAATGGTATCGATTTTTTCAGTCATTTCGTCGAACATGGAACGTCCTCCTCGGGTAGCAATGCATGGATACCTAATTGTATGTCATGAAAAAAAAATTTCAAGTCAGTTTTGCTTTTTCCAGAGGGTCCGTAGGCGAGGGAGAATGCCTGCCAGTGAGAGCAAGACCATGAAAAGGACGAAGAGGTCGCCCCATCGGGTGTAAAGGGTAGGATGGTGGTCAGAAAGGGCCACCGACCCATGGAGCACGGCCTCTTTGAAGAGAGGGGTTTGGGACAATATTTCTCCCCGGGGTCCGATGAATGCACTGAACCCGGTGTTGGCGGCACGGACCATGGGCCGGTTATTCTCCACGGCCCGGAATACGGCCATACTGAGATGCTGATAAGGGGCGCTGCTCATGCCGAACCAGGCGTCATTGGTGAGGTTGACCAGCACATTCGCCCCTTCCCCCACCAGGTGTCTGGTTAGTTCCGGGAATATGGCCTCAAAGCATATGAGGACGCCGAGGGAGGCATCTCCTGCCTTCAGGGGTTTTGGGGCTTCCCCGGGCACAAAATCCCCGGCCGCCTGGACCAGACGATTCAGGAAGGGAACCCACTTCCTGAAAGGCACATATTCCCCAAAAGGAACCAGATGGACCTTGTCATAGGTTGCCACTTCCCCGTGCCCGGGTGTGATCAGATAGGCCCGGTTGTAATACCGTGTGCCACCGGCTACGCGTTTGTAAGCGGGACTGCCGAAGAGCAGCCGGGCCCGGGTTTCTTGGGAAAGGGCGACGATTCGGGGAGAGAATCGCAGATTGTCCTGAAAGAAAAAGGGGATGGCGGTCTCCGGCCACACGATTACCTCGGGATGTTTCGCCGATGCCCGGCGGGTGAGCCTTTCATAGGTTCTGAGGGTCTCGGCCTGGTAGGCCGGTTCCCACTTCAGGGACTGATCGATGTTGGCCTGAATAACGGCAGCGTTTAAACCAGCAGGGCTTCCTTTGGCGGTCGTTTGGGTTGAAAGTGCATAATAGCCGTAAGAGAGTATGCCGGCTGTGATCATAAACAGGGTGATCAGTTCCCATTTGAATCTGCGGCTGGGTTGCGTCCTGTGTAAGATGCCCCTGAATAGAAACACATTGACCAGTACGATAAAAAAGGAGACGCCGTACACCCCCAAGAGATCGGCTATCTGGATGACATGCAGGGCCTTGTACTGGGTGTACCCCAGAAGACACCACGGAAAGCCGGTTAAAAAATGGGCCCTCACATACTCAAGGCTCACCCAGAATGCGGGCAGGAGAATGAATATAAACCGAGATTCCCTGACGATGGATGTCAGATATGAAAACAGGGCCGGGTAAAGGCTCAAATAGGCCGAGAGGAGCAACAGGGCAAGGAGACTCACAAAGAAATTCAGGTTTCCATAGTGACCCAGGACCCCCACGATCCAGTAGATGAGGGTGAGGTAGTGGGCCAGACCGGCCAAGAAGCCCAGCCTGAAAGCGGTCTTTGGGGAAACCCGGCCCACACTGATCAACAG
>JAIPDZ010000006.1 GCA_021737425.1 Deltaproteobacteria bacterium | reverse complement strand
CGGTGGCCACCCGTCCGGACTGTGTGGATGAGAAGGTGCTGGGGCTGCTGGCAGGCTATGCACCGCGGCACCTAGTATGGATCGAGTACGGACTTCAGTCCGCCCATGACCCCACCCTCAGACGCATCAACCGGGGACATGATGCGGCCTGTTTTGAGAAAAGTGTTTATCTGGCCCGGGAGTTTGCCCTGAACATCTGTGCCCATGTGATCCTGGGGCTTCCCGGAGAAGACCGGGAGATGATGTTAGAAACCGCTCGATTCCTCGCCCGCCTCCCCATTCAGGGGGTCAAGATCCATTCGTTATATGTGGTGGCCCACACCCCGCTGGCCGGCCTTTATCAAAGGGGGGAGTATGGGTGCCTGACCCTGGCGGAATATACGGATTTGGTGGTTGATTTTCTGGAGAGGCTCCCCCCGGAGGTGGTCGTCCAGCGCCTCACCGGGGATCCCATAAAATCCGAACTGGTGGCCCCAAAGTGGGCCCTTTACAAATCCCACAACCTCGGAAGGATTCGGCACAGGCTTGAACAAAGAGATACCTGGCAGGGGAGATTGTACGAAGGGTAGGGCAGGGGAGGACAGACGGCCTCCCCGGGGTTACTTGTAAGGCTCTCCCACTTTCTTGCGCAGGATCTGGTCCCTGGCGACTTCATATTCGCTGGTCCCCGGAACCAGGGATTTGTTCTTTGCCAATTGGTCCGAGACCTCCTGTTCCGCCTTTTCAAACTGAACGCTGCTCTTGCTGATGACCCGGTTGATGGCATGGTATATCTCTTCGTCCGTGCCGTAAATTTCGATCACATGGGGGTCGTCGATAAGGACCTCCATCAGATACTGGGTCATATAAAGGGAATACGGGTTGGGCCGGGGGACCAGATTGCGGATGGGAGAGATGAAGTAATCGAAATCGAATTCAGAACTGTTCAATGCGGCCTTGAGCCCTTTCAGAATGGCATCTGACACCGCGGCCGAATTATCGGTTTCGATGATCCGTTCTTCCAGCAGATTCTGGGAAAGCCTTCCGTGTATTTCAGGGATTTTAAACCTGAAAAACCGGCTTTTTTGAAAGGCCCGTTGTTTTTCCTGCCTGTCCAGGCGATCAATGAGCCTGTCCTGGACCCTGCCGCTGTCTCTTGTTTCCATGGGTGATCCGTATAATCCTCATTAGCGTTTAGGTTTTCTTTTTTGAATCGGGTTTTGAATCGCTGGAAGTGGTTTTGGTAGACTCGGTCTTGGATGCCTTGGCCTCGGGTTTGGATGCGGAGGGGGTGGAATCGGATTGTGCCGACGATGTCGATTGACTCTCCGGTGTGCTTTGACCCGATTTTTTGGCATAATCGGTGACGTACCACCCGGTCCCTTTGAGATGGAATGTACTGTGAGAGATGAGCTTTTTCATCCGGGAATGGCATTGCTCGCATTCCGTGATCGGGGGATCGGAGAATTTTTGTAGAACCTCCACATGATGGCCGCAATGGTCACACTCAAACTCGTAAATAGGCATGTCTTGGATACCTCCCTGCTTATGTACACGATACATTGCTGAAAATTAAAATGCCATAGCGCATTTTCTGTGCCCGTCATAAGACTCGAGCACATAGTCCAGCCTGGGTATGGAACACCTGTTTAATATGTCAAAGGCCCTGGCATGCACCACCGATTCCTCCTCGGATCTGGCCGCTTCGGACAGCTCAAATCGCTGGGAGAAATTACAGAACCTTACAATATGAACCAGTTCATGGGTGAATATGTACACCAGTAACGGCAGCAACGCCAGCCTTCGGTCTCTGTTCACCGCCTCCAATATGAGATGGTCCTGAAGGCAGATAAAATAAAAGTGACGCATTCGCGTTCTTAATGCCGGCGGACCCGCATCCTGTTCGGCCCGCTTTAACACCGCAAGGGCAAAAGAACTGATCTCATCCGAACTCAAAGAACGGAGCGTTTTCACATCATACCCGTGGCGTTTCCATTGCCGAAACGAAAATTTGTAAAAATCCGAGGTCGCATCTTCGGCAATGGCAAGGGAATCGCTCACGATCATGAGGTCCTGGCGGCTGAAGGAGACCATGTTAGGATTCTCTTATCCGGAAATTTTCAAAAAAGATAAGGTCGGCAATGAAAAAGTCAATCCCTGCACAGGGCTTTTTCATGGTGGCGGTGACTGGATTTGAACCAGTGACTCTGCGGATATGAGCCGCATGCTCTGACCAACTGAGCTACACCGCCGTGTACCGTTCAGAGATCCTGAGATCGATCTTACTGTAGCGCGGTTTTAGGCTTTGTCAATAAAATATTGGGACCCGGGCGGGTTATCTAATGAAAAAGTGGGCGCCCGGGAGGGTCCCCGGCGCCCATGGTCTTCAAAGTCGGGGCCTACTGGAGTTTTTTGGCTTCTTCCGTGAGTGCGGGGACCACATCGAACAGATCCGCCACCACCCCGTAGTCGGCCTTTTGAAAGATGGGGGCATCTTCGTCCTTATTGATGGCCACAATCACTTTGGATGTGCTCATTCCCGCCAGGTGCTGGATGGCCCCTGAAATACCGCATGCCACATACAGGTTCGGGGAAACCACCTTTCCGGTTTGGCCCACCTGGTCCGAATGGGGTCGCCATCCCGCATCCACTGCCGAACGGGAGGCCCCCACCGTACCCCCGATGGTGTCGGCCAGTTCCTCCAGGATGTTGTAATTCTCCGGTCCCTTCATGCCTCGCCCACCGGACACGATCTTGTCGGCCTCTGTCAGGTCGATCTTCCCGCTCTCATCCCGGATGACGTCCACCACCTTGGTCTTGAGGTCCCCGTCATCCAGGCTGAAGTCCGCATCAATGATCTGGGCTGAACGGGAGGTATCCGGTTCAGCGATGCTCATGACGTTGGGCCTGGCAGTGACCAGCTGGGGCATACTGTTTTCAAAGGCCACCTTGGTATAGGCCTTGCCCGCATAAATCGGGCGGACGGCCACAAGATTCCCGTCTTCTATGGTAAATTCCGTGCAGTCCTGGGCCATGGCCACATCCAGTTTGCCTGCCAGTCGGGCGGACAGGTCCTTTCCCTCTACTGAAGCGCCCAAAAGCAGCACTGCCGGATCATTGGCCTTGACGAGTTGGGATATCACCGACACATAGGCATCGGTGGTGCATTTTTCCAGCCTGGGATCGTCAGCCACCTGGACATGCTCCGCCCCGTAGTGCCCCAGTTCGGCGGCCTTGTCCTTGATATTGGAGCCAAGCAATACCACGGTCAATTCTTGACCCAGGGCATCAGCCAGGCGTCTCCCTTCACTGACAATTTCATACGTGATCTTTCTGAACTCTCCCTCTCTCTGCTCAGCAATCGTCCATACTCCCTCTGCCATTTTTGTCTCCTTACGTATATGGATGTAAACCGTATTGTTCCGATGATCTCAATAAAAGCCAACCCTGAAGAAATACAGACCTTCTCAGAAGACCTTGGCCTCTTCATGGAGCAGCTTGGCCAGTTCGGCGGCCTTTTCCTGAGGGGTTTCGCCCTCCACGATTTTTCCGGCGGCTCTTTCCGGCGGCGGGGTCATTTCCAGTATTTTCAACTTCCTGGCCCCTTCTCCGAATTGAGCAGCGTCCAATCCCAGATCACCCAATGTCTTTTCCTCCAAGGGCTTCTTTTTGGCCTTCATGATTCCCGGGAGCGACGCATACCTGGGTTCATTCAATCCCTTCTGGGCGGTTATGAGGGCCGGAAGGCTGGATTCAATAACCAGGGTTTCGCCTTCCACCGGCCGGTTTACCTTGACGGATTTTCCGTCCTCGGCCGCCTCCACTTTTACAATCAGCGAAAGATTGGGGATCCCCAGCAGCTCAGCAAGCGCAGGACCCACAACGCCCATGTCGTCATCCACACCGCGCTGGCCTGTAAAAATGAGATCATATTCCAGATCCTTAAGGACTGCGGCCAATGCCTTGGCCGTGGCCAGAGAATCGCTCCCCTCCAGGGCGTCGTCCGTGATTAATATCCCCTTGTCAGCCCCCATGGCCAGGGCGGTGCGAATGGACTCGGTGACCCTTTTGGGGCCCATGCCGACCACGGTCACCTCCCCGCCGAATTTTTCTTTCAGCTGCAAGGCCTCTTCCACACCGAATTCATCATAAGGGTTGATGACCCATTTGATGTCATCTGTAACGATGGATTTGTTGTCCGGTCCGATTTTGATCTGGGTCTCCGTATCCGGGACCTGTTTTAAGCAGACTACAATATTCACTTTACTGTCCTCCTTTCTCTCACCTTACTTGGCTTCATGGCTATTGGGCATTCATAAAAACCTCGTCCTTTGAGCGGTCGGGACGGGTCGCTTAATTCCGTATACCTGCCAAAAAACAATCGCTGATCTGTTCGGCAACGACTCTGATATCATACTCTTTACGGCTTGACAATACCCAAAATCTGGACACCTCGTCCAGTGCCCCGAAAAAGGCGCGTTTGGCCACGCCCGGCAGCACCTGGGCCTTGAAAATGCCCTTTTGCTGGCCCTCCGTAATAATATTGCCGATAATGTCGAGATAGCGGAGAAAGCCCTCATTTTTGTATTCCTTCATAAACTTGCCGCTTTGGCGCAGTTCCACCTGAATGATTTCAGCCATGTCTTTGTTGTGTTCGATCAATTCGAGGTGGGTGAGAGCGAAGGTTTTCAATTTTTCTGAGGGATCATCCATGCCTTCGAGCTGATGGTTCATATTCTCCAGAACCGCCTTCATCTGCTCTTCAAAGAGACAGATCAGAATGTCATCCTTGTTCTCAAAATAGATATAGATGGTGCCGTCGGCCACCTGGGCCTCTTTGGCAATCTCCGATATCTTGGAATGATAGAATCCGTTTTTGGCGAAAACCCGTGTGGCCGCCGCAATGATCCGATGGTACTTGCCGTTATCTTTTCGTTTGCTCATAGTGCTGATCCGTTGATGAATGATTATTCATTCATAGCATTGATAGCATTGCGTCCCCTTGGTGTCAAGGCTTTTTTGAGGTCCGCCCGCCTTTCGCATCCTCCTTTGAAATAGGGGCCGGCCCAACAGGAAAACCGGGTTGTTCTTGGGAAATATCTTCTTGACAAAAAATGGCCCCTTGATTTAGATTGCACACACAAAACTCATAAAGAGAGGGGGGGATATTGACTAAGGGAGCCTGGTGAACCGGGTTTTACACATTCAACTTCATGACCATTAAGGAGGAGATCCATGCGTAGATTACTGTTTTTGGCAACGGTGACTTTGGTGGCAGCAGGAATGATCGGGATGGGACTTCCATCCGCTGCCGTGGCGGAGGATATCAAGGTAGGCGCTGTGATTAACCTGACCGGGCCTGCTTCCACATGGGGTCAATTCCATGCCAAGGGCCAACAGGACTACTTCCGGTATATCAATGAAGTGAAGGGGGGGATCTCAGGAAACAAGATTGATTTGACTGTGGTCGACCATGCCTATAAGGTTCCGGAAGCCCTCAAATACGTTAAGAAATTCTGCACCGCAGACAAAATGGACATGATCGCCACCTGGGATGCCGGGTCCGGGATCATGGCCAAACCCATTATCCAAAAATATAAGGTTCCCAACATCAATTATTCCACTTATCAGGGGATCTTAAAACCCCCGGTGGATTATGCCTATCTCCCTTTCGGCAGTTATGTCATGGACTGCTACGCGGTCCTGGGATACATCAATGCCATCCATAAAGGGAGTGCACCGCCCAAGGTGGGCCTGCTTACCTATAATAACGCCTATGGGAAGTCCATCCACGACCCCAGCCAGGAATATGCCTCAAAACATAACATAGACATTGTGGCCGTCGAACAGTTTCCGCCCAAGAGCCTCGACCTCAAGACGGAGTTGTTGAGACTCAAAGACAAAGGCGCTGAGTACATCTTCATGCAGTGTCTTCCCTCCGCCATTATCATGGCCCTGGAGTCCGCGGACCGGGTCCAGTTTGACGTCCCTTTTTTCGGGACCTGGACCTCCACGGATCCCGATTTTTTCAAGCGGGGAAAAGGACTCATCCGGGACCGGATGCACATGCAGTTTCCCGGGTGTCTGCCGGGGGATGATAACCCGGGCATCAAGCTGCTGACGGATTTGTGGGAACGGTACGGGACCGTCTCCAAGTTTGACACGGCCTACTGGGAAGGTGTGACCGTCGGCGCCATCATGGCCAAGGCCTTCCAGAGGGCCCACGACAAACTGGGAAAAACAGACAGCGAGGCCATCAACGTGGCCCTGGAGACCTTCCAGAATGAAGACTTCGGCGGCCTGGTCCCCAACATTACCTACACGGACACCGATCACAGCGCCTCTTTTACGGCCAGGATTGTGAAGATCAACGAAGACCAGACCTTTGAGCCGCTCACCAAGTTCTGGAACCCGAAAAAAGAGAAGGTAACCCTCCTCAAATGAAAGCCTTTCGCGGGAATCCCAGTATCTTCAGTTCCGCCCGGCCCGAAGAGAGGCGGGCCGGGCTGGAAGTGAAGGACCTTACCCTCAAGTTCGGGGGCATTACGGCCCTCAGCAAGATCGACATCGCCGTGAGTACCGGTGAGTTGGTGGCCGTAATCGGGCCCAACGGGGCCGGAAAGACCAGCCTGCTCAACTGTATCACAGGGTATTATAAGCCCCAGGAGGGGCAGATCTTTTTCAACGGCGATGAGGTGACCGGTCTTTCCACCCATCACCTGACCCGGAAGGGGATCGGACGCACCTATCAGAACATCGAACTCTTTCCCGGAATGACCGTGCTTTCCAATATGCTTCTGGCCCGCCATGTTCACTGCCGTTATAATGTGGGCAAGGCCGCCCTTTTTATGAAGAGCGTCCAGGATGAAGAGGTGCGTCACCGCCGGATACTGGAAGAGTTGATCGACTTTTTGGAGATGCAGAGCTTACGCAACCAACTGGTGGGATCGCTTCCGTACGGCATGCGAAAGCGCGTGGAACTGGGGCGTGCCCTGGCCCTGGAGCCCAAGCTGCTGGTGCTGGATGAACCGTTTGCCGGTATGACCCTGGAAGAAAAGGAAGACATGGTCCGGTTTTTGATGGAACTCAATGAGGCCTGGAACCAGACCATGATTCTGGTGGAACACGACATGTCCATTGTGATGAGCATTTCCAAACGGGTGGCCGTGTTTGATTTCGGTGTCAAGATCGCAGAGGGTTCCCCGGATTTCGTCCAGAATCATCCCCAGGTCATCAAGGCCTATCTCGGGGACACGTCAAAAATTGAATAGCATCGCCCAAGTATCGAGTCATTGGACAGCCTATGGAAGCTACCCCCCACAAGATTGAGCGGATAGATCAGGAGAGTTTGGATTCCTTAGGAGAATTCACCCTGCCTCAGGTCCTATCCAGGCAGGCGGAGAAATTTAAGGATGACAAAATCGCCATTCGGGAAAAGTCCTACGGGATATGGCACAATTACACCTGGAAGGATTATCTCCGGTATACCAAACTGGTGGCCCTGGGCCTGGTGTCCCTTGGTCTGAAACGGGGCGAAAACGTGGGGATGATCGTGGACAACGATCCTGAATGGCTTTTCGCCCAGTTGGGGGCCCAGTCCGTGGGGGCGGTAACCCTCACCCTGTTTACGTCGGCCGTGGCCAAGGAACTGGCCGGGGGGTTGGGTCGTATTCAGGCCGCGTACGTATTTGCCCAGGATCAGGAACAGGTGGACAAGCTCCTCGCTGTAAGAGAAGAGCTGCAGTATACCCGGCATATCATCTATATCGATCCCACGGGCATGCGCACATACGGAGATGACCCGTGGCTGATCAGCTTCAGCCAGTTGCTGGAGCTGGGAGAGGAGTTGGACAAGGAGGAGCCCGAACTCTTTATCAAGGAATTGTGGGAAGGCAATCCCGAGGATGTGGCCCTGATGCTCATGACCTCCGGGACCACCGGGGTCCCGAAGCTGGTCATGCTGGCCCACATGAACCTTACGGATATGGCCGCCAAATGGATCCAGACCGCGCCCATCGGCATTGAAGACAACTGGATTTCCATTACCCCCACGGCCTGGATTGTGGATCAGATGTGGGGGGCGGGGGTGACCCTGTGCGGCGGGCTGGTCATGAATTTCCCTGAGACCTTTGAAACGGCCACCGAGGATTTCAGGGACATCGGTCCCACGGTCATGATCAGTTCATCCCGGTTCTGGGAGGATTTGGCGTCCAAGATCCGGGTCAAAATAGCCGATGCCGGTTTTATCAAACGGGGGCTGTATAATTTTGCCCAGCGAGTGGGAAGAGAAGTGGTGGAGCTGGAATCGGAAGGGAAGCCGATCCCTTCAAAGCTGAAATCCTGGCGGTGGATTTCCCATCGGCTCGTGGCCCGACCCCTTCTGGATCGGGTGGGATGTCTCAATTTTCGTGTCGCCTACACCGGGGGGCACCCCATCAGTCCGGATGTGATCAAGTTTTTCAGGGCCAACGGCCTGAATCTGAAGCAATGCTATGGCCTGACCGAGACCTGCGGTATATTCCAGGTCCAACCCGACCATGAGGTAAAGCCCGAAACGGTAGGCAAGGCGCTCCCGGGTACCGAGGTGAGGATCATGGAAGACCAGGAAGTGCTGGTCAAGAGCAAGTCCAACTTTGTGGGGTATTACGAGGACCCGGAGGCCACGGCCGAGGCCCTGAAAGACGGATGGTTTTACACCGGCGACGCCGCCTATTTCGATGAAGACGGCCATTTGTTGATCATCGGTAGAAAACAGGACATCATGCGGACCGTGGAGGGAGAGGCCTTTTCACCGGATTTCATTGAGACCCGGCTTAAATTCAGCCCGTATATCAAGGAAGCCGTCATATGGGGAGAGGGCCAGCCCTATCTCACTGCATTCGTCAACATTGATTTCGGAAACGTGGGGAACTGGGCGGAAGACAGAAAAATACCCTATACCACCTACACCGACCTCTCCCAGCAGCCGGCCGTGGAGGAATTGATCCGCGGGGAAGTGGCCGAGGTGAACAACCAGCTGCCCGATCCCATGAAACTGGTCAAGATTATTTTATTGTATAAACTCCTCGATGCGGACGATGAGGAACTGACCCGGACCGGAAAGGTGCGGCGGAAGTTTGTGTTTGAGGAATACAAAAAACTGATCGATGCCATGTACGCGGATAAGACCGAACTGCCCATCAAGGGCCAGGTGCGCTATAGGGACGGCACAGTGGGAACCATAGAGACCACGGTCAAGATACTGACCGTGTAGGCACGGGGGATGGACCTGATATGGAATTCTTTCTTCAGCTTCTCGTAAACGGCCTGTCATTGGGATTTTTGTATGCGCTTTCGGCCTTGGGCTTTGTTATGATCTTTAAGTCCAGCAGCGTGCTCAACTTCGCCCACGGCGAACTGATGGCCATCGGGGCCTTTATATTTCTGGCCCTTTCCGCGTGGGCCGGGCTTCCCATCCTTCTGGCCTTTGTGTTTACCATGATCGGCAGTTTCACCTTGGGGTTCATTTTGGAGAAATTCTTTCTCCGTCCCCTCATCGGGGAGGCCCTGATTCAGGTGATTATGCTGACCCTGGGGCTGGCCCTCATGTTCAGGGGGCTGCTGCTGTTTATCTTCGGCGGGGACATCCACGATTACCCGGATTTTCTGCCGGAAGCGCTCACCATCCAATGGGGGGCCATTAACATCCCTTCCGTGTATGTGGCGGCCTTCATCATCGGTATCCTCTTTCTGATTCTGTTCGGTCTCTTTTTCAAGTATTCATCCCAGGGGATCTATATGAGGTCCGTGGCTGACAATCAGCCCGCGGCCCTTTCCCTCGGGGTCCATGTGCGGCGGGTGTTTGCCCTGTCCTGGGCCATTGCAGGACTGGTCTGCGCCATCAGCGGCATCGTACTGGGGATTATCAACGGGATCAACGTACACGAGTTGAGTTCCATAGGGCTCAAGGTATTTCCGGTGGTGATCTTAGGCGGACTGGACAGTATCGGCGGCGCCATACTCGGGGGCATCATCATCGGACTCTTGGAGAGCTTTACCGGCGGGTATATTTCCACCTCGCTGAGGGAGATTATTCCCTATATTGTCCTCATCTTTATCCTCATGGTGAAGCCCTACGGACTGTTCGGACTGGTAGAGATAGAAAGGGTGTAACAAAAAATGCGCAAGCTACAGTTTCATCCCTGCGGCAATTTCAACGTCAGTTACAAAGAGGAACTGGCCATTTTTGATACCGATTTCGGACGGCTGTGGATGTGGATCGGTATGTTGCTGTTGTTTGCGGTGGTCCCCTTCATCAGCAGCGCCTACTTTCTTTATATCTTAAATACCATCGGTATTTATGCCATTGCCGCGGTGGGCCTGAACCTCCTTATCGGATTTACGGGGCAGATCTCTTTGGGTCACGGGGCTTTTTTCGGCGTGGGGGCCTATGCCGGGGCCATCCTGGCCACCCGATTGGGCTTTCCGTTCTGGCTGTCGGTCCCCCTGGCAGGGGTGGTGGCTTCGGGGGTGGGGATGATCTTCGGGCTCCCCTCTGCCCGGCTCAAGCACCTCTACCTGTGTATCGCCACCCTGGCCGGGCAGTTCATTGTGGACTATGTCCTGGTGCAGTGGGAGAGCCTCACCGGCGGGGCCATGGGCATTGTGGTGCCCAGTGCATCCTTATTCGGACTGGATTTGGGCTCTGACCGGTCCTTTTTCTACGTGGTATTCATCTGTTTTGTCCTCATGACCTGGATAGCGGTCAATCTGATTCGAACCCGGATCGGGCGCGCCTTTATCGCCATCCGGGATAATGACCGGGCCGCAGAAGGGATGGGGATCCCGGTGTTTCCCTACAAGCTGCTGTCGTTCGCCGTCAGCTCTTTTTATGCTGGATTTGCCGGAGCCCTTTATGCGTATTATATGATGAGTATCACCCCGGAGCCTTTTAATCTGGGACTGTCCATCGAATATGTGGCCATGATCATCATCGGAGGGCTGGGGAGCATTCCGGGGGCCGTGTTCGGTTCCGTGTTCATTGTCTCCTTAAATGAGGTGTTGAGCATGATTACCGAATATCTCATGAATATCGGGGCCAGCACCGGGGTGGCCCTGACCATTGCACCGCTCCGCGAGTTCATTTACGGGCTGGCCATTGTCCTGTTCATCATTTTTGAACCCAAGGGTCTGGCAGAGGTATGGCGGATTGTGCGGTCAAGCTTCAGGCTCTGGCCGTTTTCCTATTGACCGATCAAGACCATAAGCGGTAAGGAAGGTTTCGGGGTATGGAAGGTAATGTAAGGCTGCTGATCAACAATATCAGTGTGGTCTATTCCGATGTCATACAGGTCCTCAAGGGGGTGTCCCTCACCATCCGGGAGGGACAGATTGTGTCGCTCTTGGGGAGCAACGGCGCCGGCAAAACCACCACGCTGAAGGCCATTTCAGGTCTGCTAAAGCCTGAAAACGGCAGAGTGACGGAAGGATCCATCGAGTACGATGGCAAAGCGGTCCAGAATTCTTCACCCGAGGAAATTACCCGGAAAGGGATCATCCAGGTCCTGGAGGGGCGGCAGGAATTTAAGTACTTAACCGTGGAAGAGAACCTGCGGGTGGGTACGGCGACGCGCTGGGGAAAACCCTATCAAAAGGATCTGGATTTGGTCTACCATTACTTCCCCGCGCTTTTGGCCCGCAAAAGGGCCATGGCCGGATATTGCAGCGGAGGCGAACTTCAGATGCTGGTGATCGGCCGGGCCCTGATGGCCCATCCCATGCTCCTATTGCTGGATGAGCCTTCCCTGGGGTTGGCGCCCCTGCTGGTGAAAGAGATATTCCAGATCATCAAGCGGATCAATGAAGAACAGGCCGCCACCCTGATGGTGGTGGAACAAAATGCCAATATGGCGCTCCAGATTGCCCATTACGGCTATGTGATGGAGAACGGCAAAATCGTTATGGAAAACAGTGCCCAGGAGTTGAGAGAAAATCCGGATGTGAAAGAGTTTTACCTGGGAACCGCTGCATCCGGAACCCTCAAATCATACAAGGATGTAAAGGCCTATAAACGCCGCAAAAGATGGCTTTAAAAAGGGCATATATCCCTCCCTACCGCTTCCTTACAGTGCCTTCAGAGGGTGATGGCCCGGCATTATGACCTTAGGTAAGATCCTGAGTCTTCGATTGTTCCAAAAATCGGCTTCCGTATCCAACCACTCTGCATGAGGACCTGAGCGTAATGGGTTCTACTGATACCCTTCCCAAGGAGGCCTTCTGGCAGGAAGGCCCGTTTCAATTCATCAAACCTGAAAATTATGAGGACCTCGGGATTGATCCTGCTTACGTGCCGCTGGGCACTGTGGCGTCCTTCAGACATCCCTCCCAGCTGAGGAGTCGATTCGGCGGAAATGCCTATGGCTTGGGGCTTTTCGAGGACTACGACAGACTCAAGCCAAAGGAAATGGAGATACTCAATTCCATCTGCTTTGAAGACCCCGAAGACGTGAAACAAAATTATCGGGTCCTTAATGAAATATACCGAAAGATCGGGCTGCTCATCCGGTTTTCCCGTTTTGGAAAACCTTATTACCTGATTCCCATTCACCTCATTTCCGATACGCTGACGCAGGTGAAGGCAAAGGTGGATGAGATCACCCGCATCGTTCATCTGCATATAAAGAAAAACCTGAGAGAGCAGCAACATATCGGTATCTTGAGTACCCAAGATGACTTGATCGTGCAGGAGCTCTCTCTTCAGTTCAAGGAACACCATCTCTTTGTGCTGGACTCCCCGGAACGGCTCAAGCGGGTGAGCACACCCTTGGATTTGGTCATACTGACCGGCGATTTGTATGAGGTGGTCCTCATGCAGCGGTCCAGTGTGCTCAATCAGGCGGCGTTGTCAAAGAAACGGCTTGACGCGCATTGCATCTACATCCTCTGGAAGATATACAAGGCATTGAGTCCTGATGGCGAGCTCTTTATTATCGCCAATCATCTCTCAGGAAAAACCAAGCAGAAGACTGAAATCACATTCAGGACCGAATTGGAAGAGAAGCGTTTCGCTCTCTTCACCCATATTTTCGCCACCAAGAAAAAATATCGCATCAAGGACCATCGCGTCTTCGTTAACGTCTCCGATCTGGAGAAGTATTTAGACGGCCGGTATGTGTTGCAGGATGTAGTGGACCAATTGCTGCGAGGACGATCTCTGGAAGAGATGTCCCTCAAAGAGATCGATCGTCTACCCTATTTTAACAGCGGGTTTGCACAATGGCCTTTCACCGTGAACCAGGAAAAGACCTGGGACCGGATCCTCCCCACTTTTTTTGACCAGACGTATCTCCACGCCACGCTTCCCGAACCGGTCAGGCGGGATTGGGAAGAAAGGCTCTCTTTTACCGATTATGTTCCCCAGTGCATGATGGTGTATCTGGGGTGCAAAAGGCCGTTGAAAGCCACCCTGAAAGACATCAAGCAGGAGGTTGGAGAATCCAATCTCAGCGGCTGTCCCATTGAACTGGTGGCCGAATACCGGGATTCCTTTGAGTTTTTGATCCGAACCCTGAGGATTTTGGACGGGCTGAGAAAGGGGGACCACCGTACGTTGCCCCAGGTTTTCGTGGATCGCCTCAGACAGCCCTTTGAAAACCGCAATCGGCGGTTCGGGGCATTCAATCATGTCATCAAGCTCATATCCAGAATCAAACGCCTGGAGAGGATTCGGGAATACCTTAACCCGGAGAATATGGAAGGACCTGCCACGAGCGTCATTAACAACCTGGAAGCGCTCACTTTTTTCGGATTTGATTCCCCTGAGTTGAGGGAGGTTCTCCTGATTGTCCTGGGCCACACCCACTTCGGGCGCATCATTTCAGGCAAGATGACCGAAAAAACCCTGAAACCTGTTTCAGACATGGCCCAAAAATATGATCCCCAGGAAGCCCTTAACCTGCTCCGGTACTGTCGGGTCATGACGCTGGCGGAAACCGAGGCGGCCGGAGATGCGGAACTCTCGCCGGAGCAGCTCAAGGAACTTTTTGACCTGTATGAGTCTACGGTGCGGGTGATCATCAACCAGGAATTGGACTGGGATCAGCTTTTGGATGAGAAAATCACGGCCATGGGCGGGATACACAACAAGATCATCCGAAAGGTCCTCATGATGATGGGGTATTTCGAATTCCTCTATGAATGGTCCGAACTGCCCGGGAAAGGGGAGATGGAGAAGGAGTCCCTGGCCGACTATAATGAGGTGAAACTATCCAGGATCGAGAATGTGTTGAGGCTTATCCGTACGGTGGAGGAATTTGAACAGATGTACCTGAAATTTGATCCCCTGGAACTGCCGCAATTTTACCGTCGGTTTCTGGAGACGGAATTCCATGGGACCGGGCATCTTTTTCAACGCATGGACAGTCGAAACATATTTGTACTTCTCTGGATTACGGTGAGTCTGGCGCAGGGGAAGATCATTAACTTCAATCCGATTCTCACTGAGGTGGAAGCGGGAGACATCGATGCGCACATAAAAAAGGTGGAGGCGGAGGCCCGGGCCATCAATGTCCATTACTTAGACCTGGATATCCTGGACCGATTTCGGAAACAACTGGAACAGAGCCGGTCCTCCTTTATCGTGGGGACCGGGTTTCAAATCAGTGTATCCGGCCGGGAACGGGAGGTCTTGGAGATCGACTACAAGGATATGGGAGAAAACCTGGATACCCTGGACCGCCTGTTGAAGGAATTGGCCAACCGACCTGTGGCGGATATTCCCCTCACGGACCTAAAGACCCTGAACACCCTTTTCGGGAATTTGAAAACCTTTTATCAGAGTCACCTCACCCTTATTCAGGATGCGGAATCCCCTCCTGCACTGCCCACGAAACAGATTGCCTGGTTTCAGAAGGCTGAGGCGTTGAGAGAGGCCCTGAAAGGAAACCTGCTCCAGGTGATCTTTCGCCCGGAGCACCTGTTTACGGACCTGGACCTCCTTTTTCACCACGCCCCGCTTTTGCTCGACTTCTTGATCCCCGAGTTTACCGCGCTGAAAGATGTGGATATCGTGGGTCGACTTTATCTCAACCGCCCCATTACGGATTATCTCATGATCGCCACCCGGAAGTTTCAGGCCCTGGTGACGCGGAACAAACAAGACTTCCAGGACATTCAATTTCTGCATCGGCGCGCCCAGAAGGAATTCGGACCCATGGCTGTAGGGATCATCGGACTCAGTACGTCCCAGTTGGAGAACCTGTGCCGGATCGTGGAGGGCATCAATCACAATGCTTCCCTGCTGGATGCCCTTGCCAAGTCCTTTATATTTCAGGATGTGGGAAGGCTCCCTGAGATGAGACAAAAGTACGCCCATGACATCAATCCGGCAGACGTGGGCGGTGCGGGCGCCCTGTTCATTGAAAAAGAACATTTGGCCGAAAAGTATCATCTGGATCAAAAGGGGAAGGAGTACTTTATCTTCCTGGTCAGGCACCACAGCCTGTTTCATCATAACGTGCGGGGAGAAATCTCTTACGCAGCCATTCGGGAGATCATTGTGCCCCGGGACAAGGAACTCCTGGATGCCTTTTTTGTCTTTTCGTTTGTGATGCTTTCGGCCATGCGGGAGGACCTGATATTGGAGGACCTGGCCGGTCGTCTTTTCCAGATCAGGTCCATGTGCCACAATATCATTGACGGGAAAACCACCCTCCGTGCACAGCTGGACGAGGCCTTTATAAGCCGGGGATCGCTCTATTACGCCCTGGAGGAGTTCCAGAAAAAGGGCCTCCCCGAAGGGGTTACCGCTGCCGACTATCTGGAGTCAGGCAAATGGGAGGCAGTGGATGGGTCCAAACGGCTTGAGGCGGGGAAAATGATTTTTGCCGTGGAGCGGATTTTTAGATTGCAGGGGATTCAATATGTCCAATATCGAGATCTGGTGGATATATTCCTGGGCGTTCCGCTCAGATTCATTCATCGCAAACGAAATTTTTTGAATGTGGGGTATGCCACCTTTGAAAAGGAGGTATACGAAACCTTTCGCATCTACAATACGCTCGAGAACCTGGTGGAAGCCAGGCGGCATTTTATCCTGCAGCAGCTCGTGGGGGACCGTATCAGGCTTGCCGGGTATGAAAAGGTGAGCGGGTATCTCAGTTATGAAAACAGGATCAAACTCCTTTTGGCCGCCCTGTTGGGCGCCCACAGGATGCATCCCGTTTCACGGGTTCCCATTTGCCTGAATTTCCTGGACATGAGTGAGGTGATTGAAAAACGCTACGAAGCCGCCAATCACTTTTTAAATACCTTGAGCACGGAAAAGCTCTGGGAAGACAAATCCGCCCCGGACCAGCTGTTCAAGGCCAAGACAGGACTTCTTTTCAGAAGAGATGATGCGCATCATGTGCTTTTTATCCAGTTTCAGGAACGAATCAACCTCCCCCGCAAGATCTCCCGTATGTATTCCATAAATGACCTGGATCAACTCAAGAACTATTTCCATGGCAGCCTCAGGTCACTGAGAAAGCATCGCTTTTATACCGAGGATTACGAACTGGAACTGGAGAAAGCCTTTGAGGCCAGGATGCACGATATCATTGACATGATGTTAAATAAGATCAAGGCCCGGATGGATCAGGTCAGGGATTTCAAGAAGCTCCATGAGATGGTGACCGATATCTCGGCTCGATCATGGGATATGGGGTTTACACCGGATCAAAGAGAACGCCTAAACGACCTGTATGAATTCCGCAAGGACAATCTCAAACGGGATCGGTTGAACGACATTGACCAAACCCTGGCTTCCATCCATGACCTGGATGCCCTGCAGGGCTATTGGGACCAAATCAAGTGGTACTTGCAGGAAAACAGGTGGTTTTTTGGAAAGGAATTTGAAACCCTCATCGCCAAGAAATTTGACCGAATCCGGGAACAACTGGTATCTCTGTCGTAACCCTTATTCAAAATAGCGTTTTAACAGGGCCTTGGTTTTGACCACATTCATATTCAGGCCCAATTCCTTTCTGTCGAAACCCATGGCCACCCCCAAAAGCTGGGTCAGGTATAAGACCGGAAGACCGTACTCGACCCCGTATTGGGACTCAATGCTTTTTTGATTGCCGTCGTACATCACGGCACAAAAGGGGCATACCAGGCAAATGGCATCAGCCCCCGCTTCTTTTACCGCATCCAGCTTCTCCTTGCTGACGGATGCGGCCAGGGCCTCCTCCACAGGGAGTAAAGGGCCCCCGCAGCAGTTTCTTCTTCCCGGATAATCAATGACTTTGGCGCCCGTAAGCCCAATGAGTGTGTCCAGAGATCGGGGGTCTTCCACGTCGTCAAAATGGTTGTGAACGGCCGAAGGCTTAAGGTAATGACACCCGTAATGTACGGCGATGGTGAGATCACTCAGATCCTTGTGCAGGTGGGAACGGATGCGCTCAGCACCGACCTCTTCCAACAGAATCCGCGCAAAATGCCTTACTCTGATATCCCCCTGGTACACGGCCCCGACTTTTGACAGCTGTTCGTTGACGAGGGCTCTTCGCCCATCATCCTGGGAGAGATGGTGTGCGGTTTCGGCCAGGGCCGAGGTGCAGGAACTGCACAGGGCACAGATATCAAGGTTCTGCTTTTGGGCCAGGCTGAGATTGTAGGCGGCCATTCGTTCGGCAGCGTCCATGTCCGCTGATTTAAGGGGAAACCCGCAGCACACAAAGTCATTCATGTCCACCAGTTCAATCCCCAGCTGCTGGGCCACCTTTCGGGCGGAAAGTTCATAATTGCGGGATCGAGCGGGGATGGTGCAGCCCAAAAAAAGTGCGTATGTCATCGGCTCATTCCTTACGTGTTTGGCGAAACGGTCCTATGAAAACAGTGCCTTGACCACCTCGCACGAAGTGGGGAGCGGCGGAAGACCCGCCTTGGCCCGCTTTTTATTGTCAAAATCGTCAATGGGGTAGATGCGACCCTCCCCTTTGATGATATCCATTTGGGATTTGATGCCGGATGGCATATATCCCCCCTGGATGGCCATGTTTTTCAACAGGGTCATGATGTCGGTAATGCGTACCCCCTGGGGGCATCTCTCCTGGCACGCATAACAGTTTGAACAAAACCATATGAAGTCGCTTCTAAGGATGTCCTGTTTTAGCCCGTATAAGGCCATCCGGATGATCCGTGCAGGATTGAATGTATGATTGATGGCTGCTATGGGACAGCTTGCCGTACACGTGCGACACGAAAAGCAGGCCCATATCTTTTCACCCCCGGGCTGGTTCATAATGTCCCTGGCAAAATAAGGATCTGTCTTGTTTACATCAATCTCGGTCATATGTTTTCTCACCTGGTTTGTTCATGATTATGGATAAGGTGTTGCGTTCGCCGTTATCCCCGGCACGGGAGGCTCCTTCAACTCTGTTCAATCATGGCCATAATCTGATCTTCTCCGAACCCTCTTAGGTTGATGGCCCCGGAACGGCAGGATGCCGCGCATAACCCGCATCCCTTGCACAGGACCGGATTTATTTCGGCCCTGGGCGCCAAAGCCCCTTCTGACACCATGGATGGTGCGGAATAAGGGCACACCTCCGCACATACCCCGCAGCCGCTGCACAGGGAGGAATTGACATGGGCCACCATTCCGCTCATAAGGACGGACTTTTTGGACAGCAGGGTCACGGCCCTGGATGAGGCGGCCAGGGCCTGGGCCACGGATTCATCTATGGGTTTGGGGTAGTGGGCCATGCCGCACAAAAAGACGCCGTCGGTGGCAAATTCAGAGGGACCCAGTTTGGCATGGGCCTCCACAAAAAAGCCGTCCTCGTTTACCGGCAGCTTGAAGAACTTGGACAGGGCCTCGTCTGCCGGGGGCACGATGGCCGATGCCAGGGAGAGCAGATCAGCGGTAATCACCACCTCTTTTTCCAAGAGACGGTCCACGACAGAGATTCTCAGACCCTCGTCACCGGCGGAAACCCGTGGTTTTTGATCCAGGGAAAACGGGATGAACAGGATCCCGGCCATGCGGGCCTGACGATAGAGGTATTCCCGTTCCCCGTAGGTGCGGATATCCCGATACAGGATGAATACCCGCATGTCCGGATTTATTTCTTTTAGATGGAGGGCGCTTTCAATGGAATGGGTACAGCATACCCGTGAACAGTAAGGCCGATCCGGTTCCCGGGAACCCACGCACTGTATGAATACCGCGCTTTTTATTTGTTTGAGTGCGGGGTCCTGGGCCAGGAATCGCCGGTCCAGTTGGGTGTGCGTGAGCACTCTGGGGTCTTTCCCGTAGAGGTATTCCCGGGGCTCGGATTCACTGGCGCCCGTGGCGATGAGGGTGACCCCGTGTTCGATGGTTTCCCCCTCCCCGCCGGGAGGCCCGAGGGTGGTCCTGAAGTTGCCCACAAACCCTTCCGCGTCCAATAGCTGAGTGTTCAGGCGGACGTCTATCCGGGGGTTCGCCTCCACCGTTGAGATGAGTTCATCCAGGTTTTTTTGGATATCTTCCCCTTTCCAGGTCCTAAACAGGTTGCGGGCCTGGCCTCCCAGTTCAGATCCCCTTTCCGTCAGGCAGACCGCATAGCCCTGTTCGGCCAGACTCTTGGCGGCGGTCATCCCCGAGATACCCCCTCCGATGACCAGGGCCCGTGGGTTGATCTCCAAAGGGAAGTCCTCGAGGGGTTCCATGAGGGCCACCTTGGCCACCGCCATTCTCACCAGGTCCTGGGCCTTTTGCGTGGCCAGGTCTTCATGGTCCTTGTGGACCCATGAATCCTGGTTTCGAATATTGGTCATCTCAAAGAGATACTTGTTCAACCCGGCTTGGATGAGGGTCTCCTGAAACAGGGGCTCATGGGTCTTGGGCGTGCAAGCCGCCACCACCACCCGGTTCAAGTGGTTTTCCTGAATGGCCTTGGCCATGGCGTCCTGGGTGTCCTGGGAGCAGGTATATAGATTGTCCGTTACATATTCCACATAGGGAAGTGATGCGGCGTAGTCCCTGACCCCGGGGACGTCCACCACCCCGCTGATATTAATGCCGCAATGGCACACAAATACCCCGATGCGGGGCCGCTCTCCGCTCACATTCTGCTCCCGGGGGGTCTGTTTTTCCACGGTCAGGGTGTTTCTGGCGCCGCTGAGCAGGGCCCCTGCTTCGGCTGCTGCAGAACCGGCATCAATGACGGATTGGGGGATATCCTTGGGTCCTGAGAATGCACCGCACACATATACCCCCTTTTTGGATGAGGAGACCGGCGAAAAGGAAGCGGTTTGTGCAAAATGTCCCTCGGTCAGGGCCAAGTCGAATGTTCCGGCCAGGTCCATGGCCATGGGGCCGGGTTCCATTCCCACGGAAAGAACCACCATATCAAAGGCCTCTTGGACGATCTCGCCGGATTCATTCACATAGGGGATGATGAGGGTATGTTCCCCACCGGTCCAGTCGATGGCCGGGACCCTGGACCGGATGAAACGCACCCCGTGAAGGTCACGGGCCTGGGTATAGTAGTGCTCGAAGTCTTTGCCCTGGGTCCGCATGTCCATGTAAAAGATGGCGCATTCCAGATCCGGCCCTGCGTGTTCCTTGGCAATGATGGCCTCCTTGATGGCATACATGCAGCACACAGAGGAACAATACCCGTGATCGCAGGCATGAACGTCCCTGGATCCCACGCACTGGATCCAGGCGATTTTGCCGGGGGGGGTTCCGTCAGAGGGTCGCACCAGGTGGCCCCGGGTGGGTCCAGAGGCAGAGAGAAATCTCTCAAATTCCATGGCTGTGACCACATTGGGATGCCGGCCATAGGCATAGGCCGTGTGCCCGGCAGGATCGAAGGGCTGAAACCCCGGGGCCAGGATGACCGCACCTGCCTGGATGGTCAGCGTTTCAACCCTTTGGGCGTGGGTTTTCAGGGTGACGGCCCCTGCCTTACAGGCGCTTACACACTGATAACACTCACAGCAGTAGCCGCAGTTCAGGCAGCGATTGGCTTCACGCCGGCCGGTTTCAGGATCATACCCTGCTTCCACTTCTTTGAAGCTGTGGACCCGCGTTTCCATGGAAATTTGGGGCATGCCGGCCCGGGAGTCCTTGGGATGCTCCGGCGGGATGGGCCGGTATCGGGGTTTTTCATCGGATCCGGGTTTGCGCTCCCGGGCCCTCTCCCGGCCGTTTAGATACCGGACAATGGATTCGGCCGCCTGTAGACCGGCTGCGACGGCATCAATGGCTACTCCCGGCCCGGTTTGAAGATCACCCCCGGCAAACACGCCTTTGCGACCGGTTTCCCAGGTCACCGGATCCACTTGCAGGGTTCCCCATCTGGAGAACTCAAGCCCCTGGATACCCTCCAGTACTGAAAGATCGGGGCGTTGACCGATGGCCGTAATCAACTGATCAATCTCGATATCATACTCACTCTCCGGTACGGGGACGGGTCGTCTCCTGCCCGAGCCATCCGGTTCGCCCAATTCCATACGGATGCAGCGCAGGCCTGTCACCTGCCCGTCCTCCACAAGCACCTCCCGGGGGGCTGAGAGGTAGCTCATCCGGACCCCTTCGGCCTCGGCAGCCTCGATTTCCTCCTCCCAGGCGGGCATTTCTGCGCGGGTCCGGCGGTAGAGGAGGGTAACCGCTTCGGCCCCCAGCCGTAGGGCGGACCGGGAGACGTCAATGGCCACGTTCCCCCCGCCGATGATGGCGATCTTTTTCCCCACTTCAGCATTTCCCTTGAGGTTCACTTCCCTTAGAAAGTCCACCCCCTGGCACACGCCTGGGGCATCTTCTCCGGGAATGCCCAAGTCCATGCCCTTGTGCGCGCCGATGGCGAGGTATACGGCCTGGTACCCTTCTTTTGAAAGGCCATCTATGGTCACATCGCGGCCCAGAGAGGTGTTGGTGCGTATTTCCACTCCCAGGTGGGTAATCACCTCGATTTCTCTGTCCAGGACCTCTCTTGGAAGCCGGTAATCCGGGATGCCCACCCGCAGCATCCCGCCGGGCTCGGGGAGGGCCTCAAAAATGGTGGACTGAATGCCTTTGCGTGCCAGGTGGTAGGCCACCGTAAGACCGGCCGGTCCGGACCCGATGACGGCCACCTTTTCCGCTCTTTTGGGATCGCAATGGACGGGTATCTCTCTGGGATCAAACTGGTCCGCAGCCAGCCGCTTGAGGTCCCGGATGGCCACCGGCTCATCCACCTCACATCGGCGGCAGGCCTCCTCGCAGGGGTGAGGGCAGATGCGACCCAGGACTCCCGGAAGGGGCAGATTTTCCATAATGATGCCCAAGGCCTGCTCATACTTGCCCTGCGCCACCATCTGTACGTAGCCCTGGACATTCAGATGGGCCGGGCAGGCCAGGCCACAGGGCGCCGGGTCTGTTTTCTGGATGGCAAAGGCCCCGGGAATGGCCTGAGGATACTTTTTGTAGATGGCTTTCCGAACCGTAAGTCCCTGATCGTATTCATTGGGCAGGGTGACGGGGCACACTTGAGCACAATCCCCGCAGCCCGTACAGACCTCCGGATCGATAAAACGGGGGGTCTTATGAAGGGTGATTTCAAAGTCTCCCGGCTCCCCCTGAACTTGTTCTATGCGGGAGCAGGTATGAAGTTGGATGTTGATGTGCCGGCCGACCTC
This sequence comes from Deltaproteobacteria bacterium, assembly GCA_021737425.1. Taxonomy (GTDB): domain Bacteria; phylum Desulfobacterota; class DSM-4660; order Desulfatiglandales; family Desulfatiglandaceae; genus JAIPDZ01. Next base: position 14,418 of record JAIPDZ010000006.1, on the reverse strand, counting down.
GACCAGTTTGGGAGAGATGATTCACATGGCACAGTCATTGGTGGGAAAGGTCTTGTCCAGCTCGGCCATGACCCCGCCGATGGCCGGAGAGCTTTCCACCAGATGAACGTAAAAGCCGGAGTCTGCCAGATCCAGGGCCGCCTGCATGCCGGCAATACCGCCGCCCGCCACCAGTACGGACCCTTGTATGTTTTGGGGCATCGACTGTCTCCTCAATCCATCGATTCGCTATGGCATCCAGTAGATTTTCAAGTTTCGCAGGACCGACTGGTCATTTCCAGGTCCTGGGACAAAGTAAATACATTGTAACTATATTATAGCCATCGTGCAACCCTATTTTGGTTGTAAGCCGAACTGTAGGCTGTTCCCTGAACCTCAGCCCCGAGGGGTGGACAAGTTTCAATTGCGAATTTCTACCCATATATCATTTTTGATATATTTAACTCCTTGATTTTATTCCCAAAAAAGTGATGAAAGCACTTGACAAGCACTGACAACCCGGTATTCAATAGGAGAATCGTAGGCCATCCCCATTGCAGGAATTTCCGATGGGTTCGATTTCAGCCCGCTTTCGGCGCAAACCCGGGACTCTGATTGAGAACATGCTTTTGGAACAGTCACCGAAAAGCCTTCATTAATAAACCATACATTATAAACCATAAATCTTAGCGGAGGAAAGAAAGGAGGAACCATGAACGTTTCGCGTCGTGATTTTTTCAAGATCACAGGGGCCTCTGCTGCAGGTGCGGCCATGCTGGGCCTGGGACTGGATTTGAAACCCTTCAAATCCCACGCCCAGACACTCAAGCTGCGCTACGCCAAGGAGACAACGAGCATATGTTGTTACTGTGCTGTTGGATGTGGCGTAATCTGTAGCACCGGAGAGGCGGGAGCGGGAAAAATCATCAACATCGAAGGGGATCCGGATCATCCGGTCAACGAAGGGGCTCTGTGCTCAAAAGGGGCGGCCCTGAGCCAGTTGGCCAACAACGACAGCCGGATCGTCACGCCCATGTATCGGGCCCCGTACAGCACGAGATGGCAGAAGGTATCCTGGGATTGGGCCCTTTGGACCATTGCCAAGCGGGTGAAAAAGAGCCGGGATGCCAGTTTCGAGCAGAAAAACGCCAAAGGCCAGGTAGTCAATCGCACCACCGCCATTGCCAATGTGGGCAGCGCCGCACTGGACAATGAGGAATGCTGGTTGATACAGGCCTTAATGCGGTCCCTGGGGCTGGTCTATATCGAGCACCAGGCCCGTATCTGACACAGCGCAACTGTTGCGGCTCTGGCAGAGTCGTTCGGACGCGGCGCAATGACCAATCACTGGATCGACATCAAAAACAGCGATTGTATCCTGATCATGGGATCCAATGCAGCGGAAAACCATCCCATATCCTTCAAATGGGTCACTGAGGCCATGAAGAATGGGGCCCCGTTGATCAGTGTGGACCCGAGATTCACTCGAACCTCTTCCAAGGCGGATATCTATACCGCCCTGAGATCAGGTACTGACATCGCCTTCCTGGGCGGAATGATCAATTACATCCTGAATAACAACAAATATTTTGAGGAGTATGTGGCCGAGTACACGAACGCGTGTTTCATCGTGGCCGACTCCTACGGCTTCACCGATGGGCTCTTCTCCGGGTATAATCCCAAGCAACACAAATATGACAAGAGCCAGTGGGCATTTGTGAAAGGCGCCAATGGGATTCCCAAGAAAGACCGAACCCTTCAGGATCCCCGGTGTGTTCTTCAACTGCTTAAAAAACACTACAGCCGCTATGATGTGGATACGGTATCGGCCATCACCGGGACCCCGAAAGAGGATTTGACCAAGGTCTACGAGACCTACGGCGCCACAGGTGCCAAGGGCAAGGCCGGGACCATCATGTATGCCATGGGATGGACCCAGCATACGGTGGGGGTCCAGAATATTCGCGCCATGGCCATCATCCAGTTGCTTCTGGGCAATATGGGCGTGGCCGGCGGCGGCGTCAATGCACTGAGAGGGGAGTCCAATGTGCAGGGGTCCACGGACCATTGCATCCTGTTCCATATCCTGCCCGGGTATCTTAAGACCCCCAAGGCCTCCCAGCCGACCCTGGCCGCTTATAACAAGAAGTACACCCCCCAAACCAACGATCCACTGAGCGCCAACTGGTGGGGAAACTATCCCAAATACTCGGTCAGCCTGCTCAAATCCTTTTTTGGGGACAAGGGCACCAGGGCCAACGATTTCGGCTATAACTGGCTGCCCAAGCTGGATGACGGCAAGACCTATTCGTGGCTGGATCTCTTTGATGCCATGTACCGGGGTGAGTTCTCCGGCTTTTTTGCCTGGGGTCAGAACCCTGCGGGCTCAGGGGCCAACGCCAACAAAAACCGCGAGGCCATGACCAAGCTGGACTGGATGGTCAATGTCAATATCTTCGACAATGAGACCGGGTCCTTCTGGAAGGGCCCGGACATGGACCCCAAGAAGGTCAAGACCGAGGTCTTCTTCCTCCCCTGTGCGGTATCGGTGGAAAAGGAGGGGTCCATTACCAACAGCGGACGCTGGATGCAGTGGCGCTACAAGGCGGCCGATCCTCCGGGAGAGGCCAGGTCGGACGGGGATATGCTCATCGCCCTGGGTAAAAAACTCAAGTACCTGTACCGGAAAGACAAGGACGCGGTGTTTCCGGAACCGATTCTGAACCTGAAATGGGATTACACCTCCCATGGTGAGTTTGATGCCCACAAGATGGCCAAGGAGATCAATGGTTATTTTCTGAGGGATGTGACCATCAAAGGGAAGCATTTCAAGAAGGGCGATCTGGTGCCCAGTTTTGCCTATCTCCAGGACGATGGCTCCACCAGCAGCGGGAACTGGCTGTACTGTAACTCCTACACCAGCAAGGGGAACATGGCGGCGAGACGGAAACGGGAAAAATCCGGCATCGGCCTGAACCCGGAATGGTCCTGGTGCTGGCCGGTCAACCGGCGGATTATCTACAACCGGGCCTCGGTGGATTTGACCGGAAAACCCTGGGACCAGGAGCATCCGGTCATCGAGTTTAAGGGAGATGTCAAAGACGGCAAATATGTGTCCAAAAAGTGGGTCGGCGATGTGCCGGACGGGGGATGGTATCCCATGAAGAACCCGGACGGGTCTGATCGCACGGACACCAAATATCCCTTTATCATGAAGCCCGAGGGGCATGCCCATGTATTCGGACCGGGCCGCGCGGACGGACCTTTCCCCGAACACTACGAGCCCATGGAGTGTCCGGTGGAAAAGAATGCCCTTTCCGACCAACTGGTCAGCCCGGTGGCCCCCAAGTATGCTACGGCCATGGATATTTACAAGTCCTGCGATCCCCAGTATCCGTTTGTGGGGACCACCTACCGGGTGAGTGAACATTGGCAGACCGGGGTAATGACCCGGTGGCAGCCATGGTTGCTGGAGGCCCAGCCCCAGCTCTTTGTGGAGATGAGTCAGGAACTGGCCAAGATGCGAGGGATCAAAAACGGTGAAAAAGTGATCGTGGAATCGCCCCGGGGCAAGGTGGAGGCGGTTGCAGTGGTGACCATCCGGTTCAGACCCTTTAAGATCCAGGGGACCACGGTGCATGAGGTGGGCCTGCCGTGGCATTATGGATGGGTTCATCCCAAAAACGGTGGGGATTCAGCCAACCTGCTGACTCCGTCCACCGGCGATCCCAATACCCGGATACCTGAAACCAAGGCCTTTATGGTCAACGTGAAAAAGGCGTAAAGGAGGTGATCTGATGAGTGGAAAAGCGTTTTTTATTGATACCACCGTATGTACCGCATGCCGGGGCTGTCAGATTGCCTGCAAGCAATGGAATCAGCTGCCCGCCACCGAGACAGAAAATTGGGGGAGCATGCAGAATCCCAAGGATTTGTCCTTTTATACCTACAAACTGGTCCGGTTTTCAGAACATATGGGTCCTGACAACAAGCCTGTATGGTATTTCTTTCCGGATCAATGCCGTCACTGTCTGGCCCCGCCCTGCCAGGAGGCGGCCGAATATAATGCCCCCGGAGGCATCATCATTGACAGCCTGACCGGGGCCGTACTGTACACGGACAAGCTGAAAAAGGCCAACGCCGAAGAAGTGAAGGAAGCTTGCCCCTTTAATATCCCCAGGGCCCAGAAAGGGACCGGATACATGTCCAAGTGCAACATGTGTGTGGACAGGGTTAACAACGGGCTTTTGCCTGCCTGCGTCAAGACCTGTCCCACCGGGGCCATGAATTTTGGGGACCGGGACAAAATGGTTGATATGGCCAAGAGCCGATTAAAAGAAGTAAAAGCCAAATTCCCCAATGCCACGCTCAGTGGGCTTGAGGACCTTCGCGTGTTCTATCTGCTGGCGGATAAGCCTGATAAGTATTACATGTTTGCCAGCGCCACATCGGCCCCCAAGGGGATGGACCGGAAGATGGCCCTCAAGAAGATCGGCAGGTCCCTTAAGGATCTCTCCAGGGAGTGGCAGATGTTGAACAAATTGGCCGGTTGACGCCCGCGCCAAGATAAAGCATAATGGGTACAAGATAAAAGGGATGCCATGAGGGTGTCCCTTTTATCTTTGTCCGGTCTTTTGGTTCACACAAAGTCACAGAGCCACAGAGACCGTTACCCTTGTGTTTTTCTTGGTGTGAGATCACAGGGAGTAGCTACCATGAAAAGAATACTTCCATGTCTGGTGATGATGATGTTGGGCCTTGCTCTGTCACCCAGGGGTTATGCATCCGGTGACATCCCGGGGCCGGGCGATGTTTTTCCGGATCTCACTCTGCCGGTTCCCAAGGAGGTGTCTGCGCGAGGCTACTTGGGGGTCTCTGAAGGAGACTCTTTTCAATTATCCCAGGTAAAGGCCGAGATCCTTATCATTGAAGTCTTCAGCATGTATTGTCCCCATTGTCAGCGGGAGGCAGAGGATGTCAATGAGCTGTATGAACTCATCGAAAATGATCCCCAACTCAGGGGGAAAATAAAACTGATAGGAATTGGCGCCGGGAATACTCCCTTTGAGGTGAATGTGTTTCGAGAAAAGTACCAGGTGCCTTTTCCCCTTTTTGCGGATGCGGATTTTTCCCTCTACAACAGCTTTGGTAAGGTGAGAACCCCCTATTTCTTCGGGATCAGACTTAAAACGGGCCGGCCTCCCCGGGTGTTTTACGCCAAAGTGGGGGGACTGAAGGGGGCTCAGCGGTTTTTAAAGGAGATTGTCCAGAAGTCCCAAGAATAGCCGGGATATCTGCGTGCACCGACGGGTTCAGAAAAATAAGGAGAGTGGGATGAAAAAAGTCCTTTTCACTCTATGGGTGGTGTGGATGACCGGACTGCTTTGGGGCCATTGGGGGTATGCGGGGTCGGCAGCCTTTGAGAACAACATCTATGATCCCGGACCTCTCAAGTCGGTGGACAGTGTGCCTAAAGTCGCTGTAGGGGATAAGGCCCCGGACTTTACCCTCCCTGCTGTTTCCGGAGGGATGGTGTCTTTGCGCCAGTATCTGGGAAAGAAAAATGTGGTCCTTTCTTTCGTCCCTGCTGCGTGGACACCCGTATGCTCAGACCAGTGGCCGGGATACAATATTGTCAAGGATCTCTTTGACCAACAGGATGCCGTTTTGATCGGCATCACCGTAGATAATGTACCCACCCTCTTTGCCTGGATCCGAGAAATGGGCGGGGTATGGTTTCCGGTGGTCTCTGATTTCTGGCCCCACGGTGCGGTGGCGGAAAAATACGGGGTGTTGCGCTCGGACGGCATGTCTGAGCGGGCCTTGTTTGTGATTGATAAACAGGGGATCCTCCAATATATGGATGTACACGATATCAACCTCAGGCCCCGGCTGGAAAACCTGGTGGGGGCCCTGGAAAAGGTGAATAAGTAGAAAGGAACGAGAAGAGAATGACCGAGGCATTATTGCACCATATTGATCGTCTGCAGAGACAACGGCCTATGACCAAAGAAGCCATGGAGGCCTACCGGGGCCTTGTGAATCTGATGATCGAGGCAGAGCCTGGCGTCATTTCCACAAGGATTGATGACCGGCTCAATACCGTCAAGACAGAGGAAGGCTTCCCGCTTTTTTCGAGAGGGGATTTGCCCCTGGATCTGGAGACGGCAACCCACCTGATGAGGCGATTTTTAGCGCACTTGGCCTCCCTTGACCGCAAAGATGCCGCCGGTCTGAACCAGGCCTTAAAGCGCATGGACACTGAACCGGATTGGGCCCGGGATCTGTTTGCAGCGATTTTGAACCAAGATGAGGCGGCACAGGGCCGGATGGCCGGTTCTGTGGATCTGGAATCCGCAACCCTCCGCTTTTTGGGAGAAACGGCCCTTCGGCCCTCGATTCAGGCCTTGCGGGATAGGGTCGGTGATCGGATACCGCGGACGGGATGGGATTTCGGTTACTGTCCCTTTTGCGGATCTCAACCGGACATGGCCTGTCTCGGTAAAACCGGAGAGCGATACCTGCACTGCGGATTTTGCGGGGAGGAGTGGCGGTTCACCAGGATCAAATGCCCCTTTTGCAATAACGAAGATCAGAAAAGTCTTGGCTATTTTGAGTCGGAGGCAGAGGAGGGGTTTCGAGTCTATTTCTGCCACGCATGTTCACGCTATCTCAAGACCGTGGACAAGCGGGTGCTGGAGGAAGTGGCCCCCCTTGAACTGGAGGGGTTGGCTACTCTGCATCTGGATTTGCTGGCCAGTGAACAGGGCTTTAAATCATAACTCAGGGACCCAGCAATCCCATGTAAAACCGCACAAGTTCCATTTGTTCCAGATAGCGGGGGTCGGTTTGAGCCGTGGACAAGGCCCTCAGCAGGTGTTCGCAGATGGTCCTTGCCTCCCTGATCCGCCCGGCGCCGGTCAATTTTCTGAATAAATATTCAAAGCCCTGGGAGCAGACGGGCAAGGGGCTGTTGAGAAACGTTGATACTGCTGCGTCATACGCTCCCTGATCCGTCCTGAACGCCAGCGCAAGGGCCCCGCTCTTGTGGTCCGCAAAGGGATTGTCATGGGCAATCCCGTACCCGAGTTCACGTTCGATAATGGTGTTCAGTGCCAACGGGGCCTCAGGGCTGCAGAAATAGTAGGGCTTTATATACCCCGGGGATCGCTCTCCATACAGGTGGGGTTCTCCCCCGCCCTTCTCCACCCATCGGCACAGGGGTGTGCCCTCATAGATCCTGCCGCCCACTGTGTATTCATACCGTCTCCAAAAATCGGGCGGATAGGCCTTCATGCGGTTCAGGGAATGATCCAGGGTGTCAACGGTTTCCCCGGGCAGGCCGAAGATCATGGAGACCGTACACGCTATCCGGTGCCTGTCGCACAGTTCCAGGACGTCTATGATGTCCTTTTCTTGGTAAGCGATCTGATTCTTCTTGAGGACCGGGTCGGAAAAACTATCGGCTGTCAGAATAAGGGAAACCCCGGCCTCAGCCAAGAGGGCCGCAAACCCGGGCCCAAAGGGCTTGGGAAGGAATTGTGAAGTAAACCCGAACCGTTCATGCAGCCCTTTCTCCATGATGCCATGGATCAGTCGGGTGCAATAGGTCAAATCAGGCAGGTTGAATTCGGTATCCACAAAGAAGAGGGTCCGCACCTCTTCATGGGCTTGAGCGATATACTCCAGTTCCCTGATGACATCTTCTATCTCTCTAAAGACAAATTCCCGCCCCTCGATGATGGGCTCCACACAATAGCTGCATTGTTGGTTGCACCCCCTTTTGACCCGGACCGGGAGACCTGTGGACTCAAAGGCATAAGCGAACTGTTTATCCCTGGACAGGGCCCAAGTCCCTGTTTCAAATCGGTACGGTTCCCGCTCATTGACGACACAACCCCTGTTATGCAAATGGGCAAGGCCGGGGATGGTGCGCACCTGGTCCTGGTCCGGGTAGGCCTTCAGGAACCGCAAAAGGGCCTTCTCGCCCTCGCCGATTATCCCGTACTGGATGTCGAGGGCACGTAAAATGGCTTCAGGTGAAACAGTGAATGCCCCTCCGCCGGCAATGATGGGAACGTTCGGGGCCGCCCTTTTGAGCGTCTCTGCAATCTGTTGAATCTCCGGCAGAAAGTAGAATGTGTGGTATGCCTGGTTCCCGAAATCTCCGTAGGGTTCACATGACATACAGGTATCCAGATTGCGGATCCCCAGTCCCACAAGCTGGGGTCTGGAAAAGGTCAGGAGATGCCTCAGATTGGTTTCAACATCCGGCTCGGGCAGGAATGGATATCCGATGTCCACATGGTATCCGTGCCGGCGCAGAACCCCGGCAATCACATCGAGGCCGAACGGGTAGACCTGTTTTACAAAATAGTACCTGTCCGTATATAAAAGAAGAATCCGTTTTATCTCAGCCGATTCTGTTTCCATGGACACCCCACCGTGGGCTATTCAACTATTCGGGGACACGGTCTGTGCTTCAGGTTTGGTTCTCTTCTGTTCTGTTTACAGTGGTGTGGGGCCGAACATTACCGGAAAGGGGAGGCCAAAAGGGGGTCAGGGCATTGATTCGTCAAGCGGCCACAGCCCCTTTTCTTCCAAAACGCCTTTGAGGACCTTTAGCGCCACATTGGTGGCAGGCACCCCTGCGTAAACGGCCGTCTGAAAAATCACCTCCGCGATCTCCTGAGGTTTGCACCCCACATTCAGGGCCGCATGAATATGCAGTCTCAACTCATCCGGCCTGGAGAGTGCGGTCAGGGCCGCAACGGTGATCAGTTGACGGATCTTGTGGGGGATCTTTTCCCGGGCATACATCTGACCCGTAATAAACAAAGAGAGGTCCTTGGCCAGGTCCTTGTCAAATGCCCGCCACAGGTCATACGGTTTTTCATCCGTCACGCCGTCAAAATACAGGGCAGCGGTGTCCCGGGTCTTTTCAGATATGGATTTGCTCAAAACGAATATCCTTTCCTGGTTTGAATGATTTATTGATTTATCAAGGGATCCTCTTGGGGCAACGGCCAAGACCATAGGGAAATCCAACCCGAGGGTCAAGGGAAAATGATCCTCGGTCCGGGAGTCGGCCCAACTGGATTCCATAGGCTCAAGTCAAGGCACCGGTCATCCGGCAGATCCGGGCAAATCCTTTTTTTTGTTGAATCCCAGGGGCGCGTGGGTGCCGTAGAACAGTACGGGATTCCCCAGGTCATCCACCACATGGACATTGGCCGTATTTCCCGGCCCAATGGGATCTTGGTCTGGCCGGGTGGCCTGGGCAAATCGCCTGGCCAGTTCCCAGGCGGATACCTCGGAGGTGATCGGTTTGGATCCGGGGTCTGGAAAATGATCTGGGATCCACTGGGTCCCATCCCACCTCTCAAAGTGAACCCGAAACCCTTTCAGTCTTCTTTTCCATCCCTGGTCGATGAACTGCATGGCTTCCTTCAGGTTCATGCGGTTTCTCCTTTTCTGATGGGGGTGGACGGGTTCATTTCCGGCCCTTGGGGAGGAGGCGCCTTTCCGGCGGGAGCCCCTTCAAGGGCGCTTTCATGAAGATGGACCCTGCGTCTGGGGGAGGCAAAGGGAATGCCCTCTTGGTCCAGGCGGAGTTTGATGATTTCCAGGAGATCGCAGCGGGTCCGCCAGTAGTCGGCGTTTTTCACCCAAGGCCGCACCGCGATCTCCACCCCGTCTTCGGTCAGGTTCAGCACAAACACCCTGGCCGCAGGTTTATCCAAAACACGCGGGTCTCGGGCCAAAATCGCAGTCAGGATGGTTTTGGCCTGAATAAGATCCGCGTCATAGGTAATGGTAACGGCAATGCGTATCTGACGGGTGGGGGTGAAATGAAAATTGACCACGGTTTCGTTCAGAATCATCCGGTTGGGGATAAACACGGTTTTGCCGTCAAAGGTCCGCAGCCGGGTATTGAGGGCGGTGGTGGCTTCCACCCGACCCAAAAGGCCGCCGGCCTCCACCGTATTGCCCACCTTGAACGGGAGGCTGGGCAGCAGGGGACGAAACAGGACGATGACGCCCACCACCCCTATGGCGATCAGGGCCAGCACCCGGAACACCACCGCCTCCCGCATGCCCGCATGGTGCAGGGCGGCCGTCACCACCAGGAACAGGAGGATAACGGAGACGCCATGGGTGATCATGGACACCACGGACTCCCGCGGGATGATCCGCTTGAGCCGGGGCCTGAGGTATCTGAACAGAAGCCGGATCAGAATCAGTCCCCCCACCAGGATGATCATGGCCTGGATCAGGTCCTGTCCGTAGGCCATGACCTCATTGCCAAGTTGTTGCCATCGCTCCAGTTCCGTTTTCATTCGGCGCCCTCCTTATGGGGTGCACCGGGTAAAAGGTGCATCCATGGCCTCGTAATGTTCAACAGGGAATTAAAGTCTTTGGGGTTTTGAGATAAGGGCACAGGCCCCTCTAAGGGCTCACTCAAAAAATAAGGCCTACCAGGGGACCCCTTCCCGGTGCACATGACCGCTCACCCCGTTCTCCCGGACACGGTCGATATGTACGGGAATGATGCTGCCCGGGTGTATGCCCTCAGAGGAAAAAATGACCGGAAGATAGTTGTCGCTGGTGCCTCTGATCAATTTCTCCTGAGCATTATGCCAGGTCTCGGTCAACACGTCAAAGCGTTGCGCCAGGCAGCTATTGTAAAAAAGAAGCCTTTTTCCCTGTCCCAGTTCCCGCAATTGCGCGGCCCTCATTTTGATGGTTTTGGGATCCACCGGATCCGAAAATGATGCGGCCGGTGTGCCGGGCCTGGGCGAGAAAGGAAAGACATGGAGGTAGGAGATGGGCAGATCCCTGAGCAGGGTATAGGTGTTCTGGTGGGCGGGTTCATCTTCTCCGGGAAACCCGGCCATCACGTCCACGCCGATGGCGGCCGAGGGGCTCTCGGCGTGGATGGTTTCAATGAGCCGGGCAAAGGCAGCCCGGGTGAAACCACGGTTCATTCGTCTTAGGATGCGGTCGTCGCCGCTCTGCAGGGGAATATGAAAATGTCTGCACAGCCACGGTTCATGGGCCATCCGTTCAATCAGCCCCCTGTCCAGTTCATTGGGCTCAAGGGAGCTTAATCGGATGCGCAATGGTAAGCGGGCTTTTCCCACCGCTTCGAGAAGGGCGGTTAGATGAATCTCCCCTTTGAGATCCACGCCGTATTTTCCAAGGTGTACCCCGGTGAGCACCACTTCCTTGAATCCCTGGGCCGAGAGGTCGTGCAGTACGGAGATGACCGCTTCAGGGGCCAGACTCCGATAAGGCCCTCGGGTATGGGGGACAATGCAGTAACTGCAGAAAGATTGGCACCCGTCCTGAATCTTGAGATAGGCCCGGGCCCTGCTCGGAAAAGTGCTGATTCTGAGAAAATCAAAGGGGGTATGGGGTTCAAAGGGTTTCAGGGATAGGACTTGTTGCTGTTTTGAAATGCCGTTGAGCAACATGCGGGGAACTTGGCCCTTGGTGCGGTTGTCTGCAATGAGGTGGACCCCCTGAATGGCGGTAAGCTCCTCAGGAAATGCCTGGGCGTAACAGCCGATGGCCGCAATGGTGGCGTTCTTGTTTTCCCTGATGGCCTTGCGGATGGCCTGTCTGGATTGGTGGGAGGCCCGCTGGGTCACAATGCAGGTGTTGACAATGACCACGTCACTAAGCGCTCCCGCTTCTGAAGGGGTCCCGCCGGCTTGACGCAGGGTTTGATCCAGCCAGGCGGATTCGTACTGGTTGACCTTGCAGCCCAGGGTGATGATGGTAAAAGAAAACGCCATACGCGCCTATACTTCAGACCATGGGTTCAGCCGTAGCGGATGACCCGGCGATCCACCCGCCCCCGATGACCCGGTCTCCCTGGTAGCATACCAGGGCCTGGCCCGGGGTGACGGCCCACTGGGGGGTATGAAAGGTAAAGCGCACGTCTTGTGAAGACAGCACTTCTAAGACGCCCTGGGCCGGGGTATGGCGGTAACGGATCTGTGCCCATATCCCCCGAATCTGTCCGGATAAGGGCCTTCCGATCCAGCGAAACCGGGTTGCCTTCACAATGGTGGTGTAGATTTCCTCTCTTCTCCCCACAATCACTTCATGGGTTTTCGGATCGATCTTCTGAACGTAATAGGGCCGCGAGGAGGCGATTTTCAACCCGTGTCGCTGTCCGATGGTGTAGTGGTATATGCCGTTATGTTCTCCCAGGACTTTTCCCTGGGTGTCTTTAATCAGCCCTCCTTGTCCCACCACAACCCCTTTCCGTCGCTGGACGAAATGCCGGTAATCCATATCCGGGATGAAACAGATCTCCTGGCTTTCCATGCCCGGCTCACAGGGGAGGTCCGTTTCTGCAGCCATTTTTTTGACCGCCGCCTTGGTCATATGGCCCAGGGGAAACACCGTCCGTTCCAGTATGTCCCCGCGCAGGCGGTGCAGAAAATAGGACTGATCCTTTTTGGGATCCAGGCCCCGTAAAAGGTGTATGGTTTCATCCTCTGCCTGCTTTCGGAGTCTTGCATAATGGCCGGTCCCTAAGAAAGGAATCCCCTTTTGTTCCGCAAACCGCCTCATATACTCGAATTTGACGCGGGCATTGCACCGCACACAGGGATTGGGGGTTAACCCGTTGAGGTAGGACTGGACAAAGGGATCGATAATGATCTGCTCGAACGCCATTTGAACATCAATGACGTCCAAGGCTATATCGAGGTGTCTGGCGATTTGTCTGACACTGCGGGCCCTTGATTCGGTTTCAGCGCCAGGGGCCGGAAGTCGCAAATGGATTCCGAACACCTCCCAGCCTCTTGCCTTCAGCAAGGCTGCGGCCAGGGCGCTGTCCACCCCCCCACTGAGCGCAACCACAATCCCGGATGGACCCCTTCCCATGGGCTTCAATCCAGGAGGGTCCGATTGAACCGGACCTCCATGGCCCTGGCCGGGCACGCGGCAACACACCATTCGCAGGCGCTGCACCGCTCCTTGTCAAATTCAACCGTCATCTCCGGTCTTTTGATGTGAAGGGCCCCGGTGGCGCAGACCGCGGTGCAGGCCCCGCAGTGAAAGCAGAGCTCTTCGTTTCGTTTGATATCCTGCCCGATGCTTTCCACCTTGATCCCGATGGTTTTGAGATACCGGACCCCCCGCTGGAAGTTCTTTTTGTGCCCGGACAACTCCAGTACCATAAAGCCTTCTTTTCTGGGATAGATGGTGGCCTTGAGGATGTTGAAGGAGAGATCGAATTTTTTGACCAGATTCACCGCTATGGGTTCGTCCACCATCTTTTTGGGGAACCTGAGAGAAAGCGTCTTTTTATACATGAGGGCTTCGCTCCTACCCTTGGGCCAAGGCCTTTTTCATGGCCCGTTCAAAGCCGGGAAGGGATTTCTCAATCACCTGGTCGGACACACAGTAGGCGATCCTGAAGTGCCCGGGCCCGCCGAAACCGCTCCCCGGCACGGTGAGAACATTTTCATTCTGAAGCAGATTCACAAAGGCGATATCATCCTCCATGGGGGTTCTGGGAAACAGGTAAAAGGCCCCTTGGGGTTTTTGGACCTCATATCCCAGGGCCTCAAGGCCCTCGCACAACCGGTCCCGTTTTTTCTGATAGACGGAGATATCCACGCTTTCATACAGAAGGGGGGTAATGGCCCGCTGCATGAGGGCCGGGGCATTGACATATCCCAAGATACGGTTGCACAGGACCATGCCGGACATTACCATGGCTTTGTCCGAGATATCCGGGTGTGCGGCCGCATAACCGATACGCTCTCCGGGCAGGGAGAGGTCCTTGGAGAAGGAGGTGACGATAAACGATTCATTGTACACCCCGAAGATGCCGGGTACGGTAATGCCGTCATATACGATTTTGCGATACGGTTCGTCCGAGATCAAATAAATGGGTTGCCCGAATTTCTCGCTGTGCCGGGAGAGAAATTGGCCCAGCTTCTCCAATTCATCTATGGTGTATACCTTGCCCGTGGGGTTGTTGGGGGAATTGATGAGCATGGCCCTGGTCTTTTTGGTAACGGCCTGTTCAAGGGCCTCAAAATCAAACGAAAAGTCGGGCCGGGTGTCGACCAGGCTGGGAACGGCCTGATGGTTATCGAGGTAGAAGTTGTATTCCACAAAGTAGGGCTTGGGGATGAGGACCTCTTCTCCGGGATTCAGGATGGTTTTGAGGACCACATTGAGTCCGCCGCCCGCCCCCACGGTCATCACGATATCATCGGCGGTGGCACGGACCGGGTTGACCGAATTGAGATAATCGGCCACTGCCTCCCGGGTCTCCACAAACCCCGCATTGGACATGTAGGCGTGCTGACCCGGTGTCCGATCCTTGACTAATCGTTCCAGCACGTCATTGAATACTTGGGGGGGCTCCAGATTGGGATTGCCCAGGCTGAAGTCAAATACGTTTTC
>JAIPDZ010000228.1 GCA_021737425.1 Deltaproteobacteria bacterium | reverse complement strand
GGTCAGATTTGGTCGTCGCGATTGAGTGAAGCCACAGAAATAGTGGACTATTTCGAGGACTTCACGATTGAGCGGCGGCCGAAGATGGCCCGAAGCTGAGATGGGAAAATGGGAAGTTATTTTTGAGTGAGCCCTAAGCAAAAGCCTTGTAATCAGGTTTTAGGGGTCAGGTGTTAAAAGTAAGGGACGAATCAGCCGACACCTGACACCTGAAACCTGAAACAATAAAGTCTTGGATAGCAATTAACAAACTGGTATTGCACCCAAAAGAAATGTGATGACAGATAAAGGACAAAAACCCAGAATCGCCTTCTTCGACTTTGCCTGTTGCGAAGGGTGTCAGCTGACCGTGCTGCAACTGGAAGAAAAACTGCTCGATTTGTTGCAGCATGTGGAAGTGGTGGAATGGCGGGAGGCCATGAGCGGAAAGGCGGATTCTCATGATATCGCCTTTTGTGAAGGAAGCATTACCCGGGAGGCGGATGTGCAAAGGATCAAAACCATCCGTAATACCGCAAATACCGTCGTAGGCCTGGGAAGTTGTGCCTGCATCGGGTGCCACAATGCCCTCAAAAACCGGTGGCCCATGGAAGACGTGGTCAAGGTGGTCTATGGAAGCGAGGCCGGTCAATTGGACTCCATTCCAGCCCGCCCTATCACCTCGGTAGTGAATGTGGACTACCGGATCTTAGGATGTCCGGCAAGCCTGCCTGAAATCGATCGGGTGATAAAATGCATCCTGACCGGTCAGGAATACCCCCTCCCCAATCAGCCCGTGTGTGTAGAGTGCAAATTAAACGACACCCTATGTGTGCTTGAAAAGGGGGAAGTCTGCCTCGGACCGGTCACCCGGTGCGGCTGTAACGCCATTTGTACGGCCTACGGAGATGCCTGCCATGGGTGTAGAGGTTTGATGGATGAGGCCAATTTGATGGCCGCAGTCAAGGTGCTCACCGCGGAACAACTGCATCCCATCATGGAGGTCGTAGCCCGCCGGTACGATGTGGGTCAGGACCAGGTCCGACAGTGGTTCACCATGTACAATACCCCGGACTTACAGCTCAAAGAGGAGTCTGAACAGACATGACCGATTCGGCCCACATTCAAGTTCACCATGTCACCCGGGTGGAGGGACATGGGGATATCACGGTTCGGATTCAAGACGGTACTTTGGAAGAGGTGCGTTTTTCGGTGGTGGAAGCTCCCCGGTTCTTTGAGGCCTTTCTTCGAGACAGGGACTATGCGGAAGTGACCCACCTGGCCTCCAGGATCTGCGGCATATGCGCGGTGAGTCATCGGGGTGCAGCCCTCAAGGCCACCGAGGCCGCCTTCGGGACCAAGATTTCGGATCAGTCCTTCCTCCTCAGGCGCCTGGCCTTTCACGGAGAAGTCCTGAGCAGCCATATTCTCCATATTTATTTTCTTGCTGCGCCGGATTATTTGGGGGTCCCCAGCCTCCTGCATTTAGCGGAAAAGGACCGGGATACCGTGCTCCGGGCCATGCGCCTGAAACAAACGGCCTATGATCTCTGCCAATGGGTAGTGGGCCGTCACACCCACCCGGTGGCCATGAATGTGGGCGGGTTTCCGTTTGTTCATGATGCCAAACCACTGGGGCCCTTGAGAGAACGCCTGGAAAAAAGCATGGCCGACATCCGGGATACGGTTTCCCTGTTCAATACCTTTTCCATACCTGAGTTTGAGCGGGAAACAGAATATGTGTCACTGAGCCATCCTGAGCATTATGCACTGTATGACGGAAATGTGGTGTCCAGTGACGGCCAACGGATCTCCCCAGACCAGTACAGGGACTTTATTGAAGAGTACCCGGTTTCCTACTCCACGGCCAAGTATGCGCGCTTCAATCGCCCCGAATACATGGTGGGAGCCCTGGCCCGGGTGAACAATAACTTTGAGCATCTAAGTCCTTTTGCTCAAGAGGTGGCCGATCTGGCCGCACTAAGGGCGCCGTGCTTCAACCCCTTCATGAATACCACGGCTCAGATCGTGGAATGCGCCCATTGCCTGGAAGAAAGCATCCAGATTATCGATCAGTTGGTTGAAAGGAATATCCGGGCTGAGGAGGAGCAGGCTGAAGTAATCCCCCGCGCCGGCAGGGGTGTAGGGGCGGTAGAAGCGCCCCGGGGCACCCTGTTTCATGAATATGCCTATGATGTAAACGGCGCCTGCACCTCTGCGAACCTGGTCATCCCCACCGCCCAGAACCTGGGTAACCTGGAGGCAGACATGCGGGCCTACGCCCCGGGTATCGTTTATCAGGATGAGAAGGCCATTGCCCATGCCCTGGAGATGCTGGTACGAGCCTATGACCCCTGCATTTCATGTTCCACCCATGTGATAAAGACCACAGGCTCTACCCCTTCATAAAGGTCACCGAAACTTCATGCTACATAAGATGGCCCTAAATAAAAGATTTAACGATTCGAGTATTAATTGAGGTAAGACCAGCGCATGGATACCGGAAAAAAGGTGGGGACTTTTGCGGTTGAACATCCCCGAATCATCGCCCTTCTTATTATTGGCATCACCGTGGGCTTGGCCATATTGGCCGGCCTGCCCAGTATCTGGCCCCATAAGTTCGAGCCGCTTCACTCCCTCACCATTGACACGGATCCGGAGAATATGCTTCCGGCAGAGGAGCCGGTCCGGATCTTTCACGATCGCATGAAAGAGATCATGTCCCTTCACGACATGATTGTGGTGGGCGTGGTCAATGACCGGGATAAAGCCCACGGGGTGTTCAACCCGGATTCCCTGAAAAAGGTCTTTGCCCTGACCCAGTTTGCCCAGGGTTTACGCTGGCGGGATCCGGACAACCCGGCCCAGCGGGAAGGGGTAGTGGAGGTGGACATGATTGCACCTTCCATGGTGGATAACGTGGAATCGGGTGGCGCCGGCGTGGTGCGCTTCGAGTGGTTGATGTCCCGACCCCCTGAGACTCAGGAAGGGGCCTCCGCTGTGATGCGAAAAGCCATGGACATTCCGTTCCTGAAAGGCACCCTGGTCTCTGAAGACGGCAAAGCGGTGGCCCTTTATCTTCCCATTACCGCCAAGGATCTCAGTCACCGGATCTACTCCGCCCTCAAGCAGAAGATCGAAAATCCCTCCCGGTTGTTTGTCTCTGAGATCGGCGATTTTAATCAGGTACTCCACCAGTTGGCGAAGGCTTCCCAGGGAAAAGGGCCTCAGTTGCTTCAGCAAATATGGAAGATCCTCTCCGCGGAAGCCCGGCAGCGTCTACTCGGTACAGAAAAACAGGTCGACCACTGGAAAAAAACCCTTTCCCGGCAAAAGGAGGTTGAAGAGAAGTCAAAGGCTTCGGATGAAATAAAGACAGAACTACGCCAGCTGTTTCGGGAGCGGACGGCTGCTGTGGAATCCTTGGTGAGGGATTTAAATGCCTGGATGGAGAAACCGGTATCGGGTCATTGGCTCCGACCGGATAAGGAAACCAAAAAGGAGTTGAATGCAGAAGGCCGGGCATTACTCCGGAAAGGGCAAGATCAACTTTCATCGCAGGAAGGCTATCGCCTCAAGCGCCTGTGGATAGAGGCGGCCTTTGCCGGTTTGGTCATGGAAAGCCCGGTGGCCCAGTTGAAAGGAGATGAGGAATACCATATTACCGGTCTTCCCGTGGCCGAAGACACCTTCGGCGTTCAGATGTTCAAACAGATGGCCATATCCGCACCGCTGGCCATGGCCATCATTTTTCTGCTCATGTGGTTTTTTTTCCGATCCGCCCTGGTGATCCTCCCGGCCATCTATGATGCCCTGATCGCCACCACTGCCACCATGTCCCTGCTGGTGATCACCGGGAACACCATCCACATCATGAGTTCCATGATTCCCATTTTTATCGTACCCATTGCAGTCCTGGACGATGTGCACGTTATCTCTGAGTTTTTCGACCGGTACCAGAAGACCAAAAGTCGTAAAGAGACCATTAAAGAACTGATGAGCGGACTGTTCACCCCTATGCTCTATACCACTCTGACCACGGCGGTAGGATTTGCGTCATTGGCCCTGGCGCCAATCCCCCCGGTTCAGGTTTTCGGGCTGTTCGTGGCATTCGGGGTGATTGTGGCCTGGCTTTGTTCCATTCTCCTGGTCCCGGCGTTCATCTCAGTGCTGCCCCAAAAGGTCCTGGAAGATTTCGGGGCAAAACACGTTTCCGGAGAAGCAGATGAGCCCGCTACCTTCCTGGGCCGGGTCCTGCGAATGACCGGGAGGGGAACGTACCGCTATGCCAAGCCCATCCTGGCGGTGAGCATGGCGGTCCTGATTGTATCCGGATACGGTATCAGTCGAATTCGGGTGAATGACAATCCGACCAAGTGGTTCGATGAAGGACACCCCATTCGGATTGCGGACAACGTGCTCAACCAACATTTCGGTGGGACCTATATGGCCTATCTGGCGTTTCGGCCGCAGGAGGCCCCGGCATTGCCCCTGATGCAAGAACAAAAGCCCCGGTCTCCATCATCCCAAAAAGAACTGCCAACGACGGACAAGGAACCTTCTCTTCCCGGAGGATTGGGGGGTGCAGGAGGGCAGGGGCCTGATTTGCCGAGTGGTTTGACAGAACAATCCAGTGCATCAGACCCGGGAGGACCTTCGCTGCCTGTAGGTCTGGGCGGAGGGAGTGAAGAACAGCCGGTGGCCACGCCGCCGGAGCCCTCGTCCGAGACGTCTGAGGAAAAAGAGCAGATCTTTAAGGATCCCACCACCCTGCGCTGGATCGGTGCTTTGCAGCAATACATGGACCAGGAGCTGGGCAGGTTCGTGGGAAAATCCAATTCCGTAACCAACATCGTGGAGACCGTTCACCGGGAACTGATGGTGGGGGTCGAACGAGGCGGGCATGTGATCACCGCACAAGAGGCCATGCGGGTCCCCGATACCCGGGGCGGTGTGGCCCAAAGCCTGCTTCAGTTTCAAAACAGCCATCGACCTCAAGACCTATGGCATTTTGTGACCCCGGATTACCGAACCGGCGTGGTATGGCTCCAACTGACCAGTGGAGATAACCGGGATATGAGCCGGGTCACCCGGGGGGTCAATGACTGGTTGAAGTTTTGGAAGGCAGATGAAGCACAAGCAAAAACCCTGGTAAAAAAGCATCCAGAGCGTATGCGTCCCGTGTTACGCTCCACCGCTGCCTATGTGACGCAACCCGGGCCTGAAAGAACCCAGCTTGTGAAACGCATTGAAGAAGCTCCCGCCAGCAGTGTGGGTCCGCTGAAAGAGCACATGCAATCATTGGCGCCTGACCATGGATTGCGGCATGACTGGTTCGGTCTGACCTATATCAATGTGGTCTGGCAGGAAAAAATGGTGAAAGGAATGCTGCAGGCCTTTTTGGGAAGTTTCCTGGCCGTGTTTTTGATGATCACCCTTTTGTATCGATCCGCCCTGTGGGGCATGCTGTGCATGGCGCCGTTGACAGTTACCATTGCCATGATCTACGGGCTGATCGGATACGTGGGAAAGGCCTATGACATGCCGGTGGCCGTATTGTCCGCCCTCAGCCTGGGGTTGGCAGTGGATTATGCCATTCATTTTCTGACCCGCAGCCGGATGATGTATGTGGATTACGGATCGTGGAAAGAGACCGCAGGGCCGGTCTTCGGGGAACCGGCCCGGGCCATTGCGAGAAACGCCATCGTAGTGGGGATCGGCTTCCTGCCGTTGATATTGGCCCCTTTGGTGCCCTATCAGACCGTGGGTATCTTTATCGCCGCCATCCTCCTCCTGGCGGGAGTAAGTACCATGCTCATCCTCCCCGCCGCCATGAGACTCCTCGAAACGAAACTGTTTCCCCGTACCCGAAAGGCGTGTCTGGTCTGCAATCGGGCCACATGCGGTATATCCATAGTGGCAGGAATCGCTTTGGTGTGGATTAACATCAGGCAGTTTATGACCGTAAGCTGGAGCACCATGAGTTGGATCAGTGTAGCGGTCATCATCCTATTGGCCGGTGGGTGTGCCTTGATGTCCCGGGGAGAAAAAACCAGGACGGAAACCTTTGCACCCAAGGAAGGGTGAAGGGCAGGTTCAAAGGTTCAAAGGTTCAGAGGTTCCGGGGTTCAAGAGTTAAAAGGTTCCGAGGTTTCCGTCATTCCGGTTTCGAATCAGGTCCGGGATGACGGACCCGGAATCTAGGAAAAAAGCAGGGTCTATAACATCTCTTGAACCTTTGAACCTCTGAACCCCTGAACCCTGAACCCCTGAACCTTTGAACCCCTGAACCTCAACAGAAGGGAGCACAGAAATGAGACAATATTATCCAACAGGTATTTTGATCGTTTTAATGACGTTTTCTCTGACGGTATGGAATCTTTCTGTGATATTCGCACAGGACGATGGAAATGGGAAACCGTCCGTCCAGGAGATTGTGGATCGCGCCAATGAGGTGGCTTATTACCAGGGTAAGGACGGGCGTGCCGATGTAAACATGCGGATCATCGATGAACAAGGCCGGGAGCGAACCCGCAAATTCACCATTTTGCGCAGGAACGATGAAGCTCGGGAAGATAAGTCGAATAAAAATGAGTCCGATGCGTTTGCCGGGGATCAGCGGTTTTATGTCTATTTCAAGGCCCCGCCCGATGTGCGGGACACGGTGTTTATGGTCTGGAAACATGTGGCCCTGGATCAAGACGATGATCGATGGCTGTACCTGCCGGATCTGGACCTGGTCAAACGAATTGCGGCCTCGGACGAGCGCACCAGTTTTGTGGGATCGCACTTTTTTTATGAAGACGTTTCAGGCCGGAATACCAATGAAGACAAGCACGAGTTGGTGAACACCACCGACACCTATTTTATACTCAAAAATACGCCCAAGAAACCTGATCTGGTGAAATTTTCCCACTACAAGATGTGGATTCACCGGGACACCTTTCTCCCCATCCAAACCGAATATTATGACAAGCGAGGGGAGGCCTACCGACGGTATAAGGTGCTGAAGGTGTCCAAGCCCCAGGGTTTTATGACCGTTATGAAATCCCAAATGGAGGACCTGCGTACCGGGGGATACACGACCATTGACTACAGCGAGGTGGAATATAACGTGGACCTGCCCAAAGATATTTTTACGGAACGGTACCTGCGTAAACCGCCCATGAAGTATATCAAACAATAGATTCGGCAATTCAGGAATTGAGGAATTCCTAAATCCCTGAATTCCAGCATTCCTGAATACCGTTGGTTAACATTTTGGCATCTTTAAAGCACAAAAGAAGGGCGCTCTGGTGATAGGCAACAAGCACCGGATGGTGTTCGCAGCCATAGGTATATTTTTCAGCATAACCATGTGGAACGGGAAGTCCTGGACTCAAGAACCGGCACTCCCGGAAGGGTTGGGAGAAAAATCTTCCCGGGAAGCGTC
>JAIPDZ010000227.1 GCA_021737425.1 Deltaproteobacteria bacterium | reverse complement strand
GCCCATACGGTATGTGAGGGTAAAGGCGGGGAACGTGAGGGCCGGTCCTTCCCTTACCGCGGAGGTGAAATTTCGAATTCACCGGGGGGATGCCGTAAAGGTGACCCAGCGGCAGAAGAACTGGTGTGCCATTGCCCTGGACGACGGACGAACCGGATGGGCGCATCATACCCTGTTTTCCCGTCACTCGCCCCCCGCTTCCCCCAAAGACCCCGGCCAGGTGAAAAGGCCGGTCAAAGAGATCCGTGCGATCCGTCCCATCATCACCGCAGATAACCGGACCGGGGTGATATTTGAACTCAACGGCTACTATCCGCCTGAGACAAAGATTCTGGATGGAACGTATCCGCGCCTGGTATGCGATTTCCCGGACACCCGTCTCAACGGCGACATTCCGAGACAAAGGGAACTAACCAGCGGTTACATCGAACGGATTCGGATCGGAATCCATGGTCAGCCTCAATCCAAGGTCCGCGTGGTCATGGATTTCAGACCCGGTCAGGACTATACCATTGAGCAGCTTTTTTATAAGAAAGAAAACTATTATACCTTGATGGTGAGCGCCCGGAAGGGATCAGCGGATTCTCCCCCTGGAGAAAGGGGGATCTCCGAGGGACAGGACACCCCCAAGGCCGGAATCACCCCCTGATCCCCTCTGGCCCCGCACTTGGGGGTGTGGCCCGAAGGGGCCGGGGGCGAGGAGTACACACGAGTTGGAAGAGCGCCTCAAGCAGGCCGTCAGGGATATCGTGGGGCCCGAGAACTACAGTGAGGCCCTCATCGACCTCATTTCACACACCTATGATGCCTCAGCCCACCATCACCGGCCGGATGTCTCGGTGTGGCCCGTCAATACCAAACAGGTATCCCGTCTTTTAAACCTGGCCCATGCGCATCATCTGACCGTAACCCCCCGGGGGGCCGGCACCGGCCTTGCCGGATCGGCCGTACCGGCCTGTTCGGGCATGGTGCTGGATCTGTGCCGGATGAACCGGATTGTGGACATCCGGATCCCGGACCGGGTGGCCGTGGTGGAGCCCGGCGTGGTTTACCAGGACCTTCAAAAGGCCCTGAGGCCATACGGTTTTTTCTTTCCCCCCGACCCTGCCAGCGGCAAGGTCTGTACCCTGGGCGGGAATGTGGCCACCAATGCGGGCGGACTCAAGGGGGCCAAATACGGGGTCACCCGGGATTATGTGCTGGGTCTCGAGGTGGTGCTGGCAGACGGCCGCATCATGCGGTCCGGATCCGGATGCATGAAATCGGTTTCCGGATATGACCTGACCCACCTTTTGGTGGGGTCCGAAGGGACCCTGGGGATCATTACAGAGATTCTCCTCAAGATTGACCCCTTGCCCCGGGCAGTCCGCACCACGCTGGCCATGTTTGAGGGGATTGCAGCCGCGGGCCGCTGTGTGTCGGATATC
The DNA here is from genome assembly GCA_021737425.1 of Deltaproteobacteria bacterium. Classification (GTDB taxonomy): domain Bacteria; phylum Desulfobacterota; class DSM-4660; order Desulfatiglandales; family Desulfatiglandaceae; genus JAIPDZ01. The sequence goes on along the minus strand of JAIPDZ010000227.1, from coordinate 6,017 downwards.
ATCCGTTCGGGGGTGGTTCCCAGTGTCCTGGAGATTTTGGATGAAAACACCCTGAAGGTTCTCCAAAACCACTCCAAGATACCCTTGCCCCGGGGCAAGGCCATGATCCTGGCGGAAACCGACGGATATACCGAGGCTGAAGCGGATTTCCAGATGGATCGGGTGACAAAAGTGCTCAAGCGGCACCGGGCCAAAGAGATACTGCAGGCGGGGACCGCCCAGGAGAGCGAACAGCTGTGGGAGGCGAGAAGGGCGGCGGGCAGCGTGGCGGCCAACCTTCGGCCCGCCAATGTATCAGAGGATGTGACGGTCCCCATCTCCAAGGTACCGGATCTGCTCATCGGTATTTCAACAATCGTCCGGGATCATCAGCTCCCTTTCGTGGTCTTCGGACATGCGGGGGACGGCAATCTACACCCCAAAATCATGTATGACCCCACAGATGCCGATGAGGTAAGGCGCGTGACGCGGGCATCGGAAGCGATTTTCCGGCTGACCTGCCGCTTGGGCGGAACGCTGACAGGGGAACACGGGATCGGCATGGCCAAGGCCCCCTACATGGGCCTGGAACATGATGCGGTGGCCTTGGACGTGATGGCCGCGCTCAAGCGCCTGTTCGATCCGCACCATATCCTGAATCCGGGGAAGATGGGGTTTCCCCCTGAGCGTGAATGTGCTTAAATGCTGAAAGGGCCTCCTCCACCTGGGAGATCTCCTCTTCCAGGGCCTCGATGGCCATGATCTGATGAGGCTTCACCGAATGGGGGGGCAGGGCCTTCTCCCGGTCTTGGAGTTCTTCATGGAGGGCCCCCAGCCGGGTCTTCAAGGCCTGCTTTTCCTGGTCCAGCGCTGCTTCAGCCCGTCTGATTTTTGTTATAAAATCCCTCACCTTCTGGAAATCCTTTTGAAAGCGTATCGGCTGTCCGTCCGGGCCCATCCGGTTTGTCCGGGTGCAGCTGTCCGCCCCTGCCCCTTTCGTCTGGATCAGGGCATCATAGACGTTTTCAGGGGAAAGCCCCCCGGCCAGGATGACGGGGAGGTCACTGTGACGGACCAAATGGGCAGCCATGTCCCAGTCGCAGGTCTCTCCGGTGATGCCGATATACCCGTTTACAGGGGCCTCGGGCAGCCAGGTGTCGGTCAGAAACAGGTCGCTAATCTTCTCAAACGCCTCAGCGATTTTCAACAGGGGAAAATCAGGGAATGTTTCCGGCTGGGGAATGGGGATGGAGCGGATGATCCCCAACTCGGGAAATCTCTCTTTCAGCCGGGTCTGGGTGTGCACCAGGGGTTTTAGATCCAGGGGATTGCCCAGAGGGTCGATCAAGGTCTCGCAAAAGTGAATGTAATCGGGCCGATAATACTCCACGGCCGAGGATAGGAGCGCCTCATCATGGAAGATGGGAATGAGGCTGCTTTTGGTCCCTGTCCCGGCTGAAACGGCCACCGTCTCCCGCAACAGGGGGTCCCGCCAGCGGTCCTGGTCCAATAGGACGCTTCCAATGTGGTCCACCCCTGCAGCGATACACTTTTCCGCTTCATCGGGGGTCTGAATCTCATAGATCTGAACAATCATTCCCTATTGATCACCCCTGCTGCGTATCCTGCGCCGAACCCATTGTCGATATTCACCACCGTCACCCCGGCGGCACAGGAATTGAGCATGCCCAACAGGGCGGCAATGCCCTGAAAACTGGTTCCGTATCCCACGCTGGTGGGGACCGCGATCACGGGCTTGTCCACCAGCCCCCCCACCACACTGGGCAGGGCCCCTTCCATGCCGGCCACCACAATGATCACCGTGGCCTGCACGATTTTCTCCCAGTGCCCCAGGAGCCTGTGAAGGCCGGCTACCCCCACATCGTAAACGGTGTCCACCTCGTTGCCCATGAACCTTGCCACCACCGCGGCCTCTTCGGCCACAGGGATATCCGAAGTCCCGGCGCTCACCACCAAGATGGGGCCCCGGCCCCTCACCGGTATGGGACGGGGCATGAGGGTCAGCATCCCGGCCGTTTCATGATAGATGCTCTGTGGAAAACGGGACCGGATCGCCTCGGCCTTTTCAGGAGACAGACGGGTCACCAGGACATTTTCACCTTGGTTCAGCATCCGCTCCATGATGGTGATGATGGCGTGGACCTTTTTGCCTTCCCCGAATATCACCTCAGACAGTCCCCTGCGAAGGGTCCGATGATGGTCCACGCAGGCAAACCCCAGGTGTTCGAAGGGGAGATGCCGCAGTTCTTCCACGCAGGCATCCACGCTTATCTCATCCCGCTGTAAACGGGTCAAGAGGTCTTTCAGCCCATCCATATCCATTGATATCAACCCGCCGTTCTTACCCGTGCAGTTGTTTTGCCAGTTCCGCCACCCTTTTGCCCAACTTGGCCCCGTTCTCTTGAGCCACTTCATCCGGTGCACCCACGCAGGATGTCCCGTAGTGTCCGGTTGCGGACATGGGGTCGCCCACCACCACCATCCCATAGATGAGAAGTACCTGGATGATGGACATCATGGTGGTTTCCTTTCCCCCGCTCAGGTCACCGGAGGTGGCAAAGGCGGCCCCCACCTTTCCTTCCATTTTTTTGCGGGTGGTGATGAAATCATCAAAGACCTTTTTCAGTTCAGCGGCCATGACCCCGAAGTACACAGGCGAACCGGCAATGACCGCCTCTGACCCCAGGAAATCCGCTTCTGTGACGGCATCGGTCTGTTTCAACAGGGCGGTAACGCCCGCCACCGCCTCCACCCCTTGGGCCACGGCCCGGGCCAACTGTTCGGTATTACCGCTTTTAGAGTAATAAAGGACCAGTACTTGCATGAGATATCCCTCCTTTCATCCCTGGCTTTAGAGCAATTGCTTCTCCTTTAACAGGGTCATGGATCGTTGACCAATGCTGGTCACTTTGCTGAGCGCCTGGGTGAGAAGACTGACTGAATCCGCGGCCACACCCGAGTTCATCATCACCAGGGCCTTATCCATATCCTTTTCAATGTCCTCCCAGTAAGGGTCCGCCACCATATTTCCGGCCAGGCGGATTTCCTGGGTCAGGGCATCCATCTTCAATCGGATCAGTCTGTTGGCCCCTTCTTTTTCAGCGCCGGTGAGCGAGCCCATGAGTTCGAGTGCCTGTGAGATCCATATGATGCCCGATTTTACCTTTTCACTCTGGGAAAATCCCATGATTGCTTCCTGTACTTCCATAGGCTGAATGCCTCCTGATGAAAATGCTGCCGTTCCCTGCAGCGAGTTGCAGGGCACCCTATAGGGGCTAAAGACTCCCCTGATTTTTATTCTACGATATACGGCCTGCGTTGTCACGGTTTTACTGGAACAGTTTATGGAAACGTGCCCCATACAATCCCTGTTTATGAATATAGGGATAAAAATGGTTTGACAGCGTAAGTATAGCCTGATATATATTTCAGTTTTTACTTGTTGCATGGTGGAAGCATGAAAAAGAGAACGATCCTGGACGCCAAAGGCGTTTCCGAACATATTCGGAAAATTGCAGAGCAAATCACACATGAAAACGGGCCGGGCCAGGCCGTAGTGCTGGTGGGGATCCGTACCGGGGGCGCGTTCTTGGCGGCACGGCTGCAAAAGGTGATGGCAGAGCTCAACCCGTTCCCCCCGCCCCTCGGCATCGTGGACATCACCCTGTACCGGGATGACTGGACCCGAATGGCGCCCACTCCGGTGGTGGGAAAGACTGAGCTCCCCTTTTCCCTGGACGACAAGGTGGTCATTTTGGTCGATGATGTCCTGTTCACGGGTCGCACGGTGCGGGCGGCCATGGATGCGCTCATCGATTACGGGCGTCCCCGGAAGATTGAATTGGCCATCCTGGCCGACCGGGGAGACGATTACAGGGAACTCCCCATCAAGGCCAATTATGTGGGGGGGGTCTGGGGGACTTCCCCTGAACAGACCATAAACGTCTATCTCGAAGAAGAAGGGTTTGACGATCATGTGGCCATTGAGACCCAAAAGGCTTCATAATTATATCCTCCCCGGTCATGGGGACGGCGGGCTCATCTTTCAAAATGAAGCATAAAAAGAGGACCCAAAAGAAGGGCTCCACGCCCTCGGTGACCCTTTCGGAAGAGGAGCAGCGGCTTGTCACCGATCTTGTCCACGCAGTCCACCACAGCGATCCCGCCCAGGTTGCTGCCCGAATTCCGGATGCCCGCTGCGCCCGGGCGCTCTTGCGTTTCATTCCCCTGGATCATCCCTCCACCCCCGATCTTCTGTTGCGGATAAAAGATTGTTTTGAAGACAAGCAGGTCCACAAGGCCATCAAGCGGATCCTGTTTAAATTGAAGAAAAAGGGGGTGGCCATAGAAGACCCTTATCAGGAAAACGATCAGGCCCCGGCATTCTGGAGACCCTCTGAAACAGAGCCTCCCCGCTGTTATGTGGGTGGGCCGGACGGAAGGGGCTATCGCCCTGTCATGATCCTTTTGAATCCCGGGACCGGACAGCGGATCGGCCTGGGTGCGGTCTCCGATGCGGAAGGGGTTCAGGAGTTTTTGTTCGGAAATGTGAGCAAAAAACGGGCCAGGGAACTGAAGCAGCAGTTTTCAGCGGAAAGCGGCCCGTTGGTGGAGACCTCCCTTTCCCATGTGACGTCCGTGCTGGAACAGGCGTATCAAATATCCCTGGACAGCGGGGGTGAGGTCCCCTCCGGTTTTTTGGAGTTCAGGAGTTGGCTCCATGATCAGGACATACCGTCACTGGACAAGCCGGTCATCTATGAGTATGTAAAAGATTCTGCCCTTGAGGACGCCCCCCTGACCGATGGGGATGCGGGCACGCTTCTGGATCATCCGTTGATGAAGGATTGGCTCATAGACATAGAGACCCTCCAGCCTTTTATGGAAGAGATTGTGGCCTCGGAAGAGAGCCCCCTCATCCTTTCCCCAGAGCAGAAAACCCGACGGGTCACGGAAATTGAAAACAAGTGCGTGCTGGAGCTGTATCCAAAAGAAAAGCGCCGACGGATCAGAGGCCGATTGGAAGAGATGGCCTATATCTTCCATCAACTCGAGGAAGGAACAAAATATACCGGCCTCTGCCTGAGGGCGGCCGCTTCCATGGACCAGGAGATCACGGAATTGACCACCAATCGATTTTTAACCGGGCTCGTAAATCGAAGTATGGCATTTTACTTTGAACAAGGCCGCAAGGCCATGGAATCAGAGGCGGAGACTGACGGTCCTTCATCCTCCATCTTAATCTCCTAAGCCGGACAAGCCGGAACCAAAAGTGTTCAGGTGTCAGTGTTCAGGTTTCAGAATTCGGGTTTGCTGACGCCTGACACCAGTCGAAGATCCCACTATCGCTATCTGCGGGGAAACCTGACACCTTATTGCCAATGAATCAAATGGCTTAACCTCAACAAAACATCTTCGCTTTTTGCATAGAAGTGGTGATCTAAGACTCTAAATCAACATCCACAGTAAGAAGGAGGAAGTCATGACGGCAACGGTTTCAGTAACCACCCGTTCCAGGACCCAGATGCAGGATATCACCGGTCCGGTACAGCAGGCGGTCTCCGAGACAGGGGTTGGGGATGGCCTGTGCGTGGTATATGTCCCTCATACCACATCAGGCATCACCATTAACGAGGGGGCGGATCCGGCGGTATGCACCGACATCATCGCCAAACTGAACCAGTTGGTCCCTGCGAACGACGGATACGGACACATGGAGGGGAATGCCGACAGCCACATCAAATCATCCCTAATGGGCAGTTCGGTCACCATTTTGGTGGAAAACGGGCGCCTCGTTCTGGGGACCTGGCAAAAGGTCTTTTTCTGCGAGTTTGACGGCCCCAGGTCGCGCAAGGTATACGTGAAGGTGGTCGCTGAACGGGGATGATGTCCGGCAGATTTTCCCCACTCCCTTTTGGGTTTTCGTGAATGGCACAATGTAAATGGCACCAAAAAGAGTCATAATAATTGCCCAGAATCAGCCGCTGGACAACGATGCCCACCTGAGACGGAAACTG
>JAIPDZ010000226.1 GCA_021737425.1 Deltaproteobacteria bacterium | reverse complement strand
GTTTTAAGGAGCGCCACAAAGCGGAGCGTCATCAGCGCTGGCTTGATGAGATTTCAAAGGGGTCGTTCGGGTTTCCGCCGGTGAAGCTCACATACCGGGCCAAAGGATTGGGCTCCTGGAAATATGAAGCCCTGGAAACCCGGCGGATGTATGACCGTAAAAGTGAGCGGTTTGAATATCATCCGTCATTCTTGGGTGCTGATTGGAAGATGTTTCACGATGCTTTGCAGGCCCACCGGTTCGATGTCGTGAAGGTGATTTTGCCGCGCTACGGGATCTGTGTGGCTTAGGGTTCTCGCGCGGAGGCGCTGAGGCGCAGAGAAAAAATTGGATGATTGGCCCAGTGAAATCCCCCTTCGGACGGTTGCTGGAGCAGCATTTCACAGGCTAAAGATGGGTGGAGGGACACGGATGACTGGATTAAGCGGAATTTTGAGAGAGAACTTGACACTTCTCGTATAACTGAGTTATATAAAAAATGATACCAAAAGGGCCACTCTGGTGAATATTTATGTTTCAAAGCCATTTACGCGCCTGGCCACACGACAGGGTTTAACAGATGACCGGATTTGCCGGTCAGTCGATGAGATGAACGAAGGGCTGACCGGTCCAAATCTGGGATCGGGCTTGTTCAAGAAACGCATTGCCATGCCTGGGCAAGGAAAGCGCGGCGGTTGGCGGGTCTTGCTTGGTTTCCAGAAGGGAAAAAAGGCCTTCTTTTTGTATCTATTTGCCAAAAGCAGCCGGGAAAACATTACGGACCACGAAATAAGGGCCTTGAAGCATTTAACAAAATATTACCTTGAAATGAATCCGGATGAAATTCGTGCGGCGCTTGATTGTGGTGAACTAAGGGAGGTAACTTGCGATGAACAAGCGAACTGACAATATTCTTGATGTGGTGCATGAGACGGCAAAGGGTTTGTATGATGCTGGGATCATGAATGAAACGACCATGCGTGAATTTGACGCACTTTGTTTACCGCCTGTGAAGGCTTACAAACCCCAAGAAATCAAGGAGCTACGCATGCGCTATCGTTTAAGCCAAGCTGTTTTTGCTGCCTACTTGAATGTTAGCAAGACATCCGTGGCAGGCTGGGAGTCGGGAGGGAAAAAGCCCGGTCCCGCAGCGGCAAAACTTCTCAATTTGGTCGATAGAAAAGGCATTGAAGCGGTGGTTTAAAAAAATGCAGGCTTTGCTTGCTGTATGGGCATTAGGCGATGGCACGAGGAATGGGGGACGATTTCTGCCCAAGGTTTACCCGCCGGTGGTAGCGAAGCGGACTTGTCCGCCGTCTTTATGGCGGAGATCCCGAGTATCGGGGCTTCCGGGCGGTCCGAAATCGGTGGTACCATTTTTGATAGTCCCGTAAAAACGATGTTTTCGCGCAGAGACGCAGCGGCGCAGAGAAAAACCTACATTGATTTTAAGTACTTACCTTTGTGGGCAGCGGGACGCTCTTAAGTTATTAAGTTTCCTGGCAAAATAATCAGCGTACAGAGGGCGGAGGACAGAGGTCAGAGATCGGAAGTCTGAGGTCAGATGTCAGAGGACGGAGGACAGAGGTCAGAGATCGGAAGTCTGAGGTTAGATGTCAAAGGACGGAGGACAGAGGGCGGAGGTCAGACGTCGGAGATCGGAAGTCTGAGGTCAGATATGGAAACGAAGCGGATAAATTCGGCGAAGGAACTGAGGGTATATCAACAGGCGTATGCATTAGCTATGCAGATATTCGAGCTCAGCAAAAAATGGCCTGTCGAGGAGAGATATGCGTTGACAGATCAAATAAGACGGGCTTCACGTTCGGTGTGCGCTAATTCTTGCCCTGTTAAATAGCTTGAGGGGGTCGTCAGGGTGTGTTCTACACGTACGTTCTGAGAAGTGACAAAGATGGGAATTTCTATGTTGGTTTCACCAAAGACCTCAAGCTACGATTTGAACAACATGAGAAAGGGCTTGTAGAATCAACCAAAGATAGAAGGCCCTTGAAGCTGATTTATTACGAGGCATGTTTGAGCCAGGAGGATGCGCTGAAAAGAGAACGTTATTTAAAGACTTACAATGGCAAGAGATTTCTTCATAACAGACTCAAATCGTATTTAACAGGGTAAAAGGCCTGGTCGAAGAGAAGATATCAGGCCCACTTTGTCAGTAAACTTACAGATTGTGATGGGGAGAATGCAGAGACAGATACTTGGCTAGATTTCGCACGTGATTGTGGATACATATCTAGCCCTGACCACCATAGCCTTACAAAAGAATGTAGGGATATTGGGGCCATGCTGGGCAAGATGCTCAATAATCCGGTCCCTTTCCTGATAGAGGAATCTTAGCTTATCTAATAGTATTTCACTGAATCCATCTGACTTCAGACATCCGATCTCTGATATCCGATTCAAAGCCCATCTCACTTCAGATGTCCGATCTCTGACATGCAATTCAAAGGTCTCCCATAAACCATGCCATTTAGAGCAACAGGCCGCTTGAAAGAAGCCAGCGGACCGCTGGTCAGGGTTCTCCACCTCGTGGACAGTTTTTGCGTGGTGTTGCTGTTATGGGTGGTTTGTCTGATGAAGGGTATTTCCGAGTGGAACCTTTACTGGAATTTGCTGGCTGTGGTCGCATTTGGGTTGTCGTTTATCACGTTTCAGGCATTTCAGGTCTATCGCCCGAGGCGGGGCGGGGCGTATCACCGGGAGTTCATGAACCTTGTGAAGGCGTGGGGGGCGGTGGTGGGAATGGTGGTCTTGCTGCTGTTTTCCTTCAAAGTATCTGCAAAATTCTCCAGGGCGGTGCTCATGAGTTGGTTTGTGCTCACGCCGGTTCTGCTTTTGATTGTCCATATGAGCGGCCGGACCATACTCAGGCGGTTGAGAGCCAAGGGAAAAAACCAGCGGAGTGCCGTGATTGTGGGGACGGGCGAGATGGCCCGGCGGTTTTATGAGACGGTGGACATGAACCGATGGCTCGGGATACGGATCAGGGGATTTTTCCAAAACGGCGAAAACAAGGCCCAGACAGAAGATCTCTCCAAGCCCGTTTTGGGCCGTGTTGAGGACCTCAAATACCACCTTACGCACACCCCCACAGATTACGTGTATGTGGCCCTGCCCATGCGGGAGGAAGCGCAGATTTTGAAAATTCTGACCCAGTGCCGGACCTTGGGGGCCCAGGTCCTGGTGGTGCCGGACGTGTACGGCTACGGCCTCATGAATGCGCGGATCGAGGTGCTGGCGGATTTTCTGCTCCTCAATTTCAATCCCGATTCCACGGCCAAGCGGTATTTTGATGTGGTCTTCTCTGTGGTGTTTCTGCTGCTGACCCTGCCGGTGACCCTGCTCATTGCCCTTCTGATCAAGCTGGAGGACGGCGGCCCCATATTCTACGGGCATCGGCGCATTGCCCGGGCCGGGGCGCCCTTTGACTGTCTGAAATTCCGGACCATGCATGTGGATGCGGATAAAAAGCTCCAGGAGATACTGGAATGCGATCCCCAGGCCCGGGCGGAGTGGAAGCAGACCTTCAAGCTCAAAAACGATCCCCGCATCACCAAAATCGGCCGGTTTTTACGGAAGACCAGCTTGGATGAGCTGCCCCAGTTCATCAATGTGCTCAAGGGGGATATGAGTGTGGTGGGGGCCCGGCCCATTGTGGCGGAAGAGCTGGAAGACTACTATAAAGAAAACGGGGCCCTTTACTGCTCGCTCAAGCCGGGTGTGACCGGCCCGTGGCAGGTGGGGAAGCGGAGCGACACCGAGGATTATGAGGAGCGGGTGCGGCTGGATTCGGCCTATGCCGTGGAGCATACCTTCTTATCCGACCTCAAGATCATCTGGAAGACGGTGTGGAGCGTGGTGAGGGGGAAGGGGGCGTATTGATGGGACAGAGGACGGAGGACGCCCCAGTTGAACACCCAGAGGGTGCCCGGTTCAACGGGGCAGGGAGGACGGAGGGCAGAGGACAGAAGGCTGAAGGCGGAACGCGGAACGGAGGACGGAAGACAGAGGTCACCCCGGTGAAACCCCTTTGGGAACTCCTCCGGAGTTGTTTCACGGGGCAGGGAGGTCAGAGAGGAAGGACACAAGAGAACAAGAAGTTCCGCGCGGCTCAGAAAGAGAGCTATGGATTGCGGTCCTCTGAGGTTAGGTTCTGTTTTTTGAATTCCTTGAGAGCCAACACATCAAAGGTATACGCACGGCCAGCCTTGCAAGCCGTCAAACGCCCCCTTTTGACCCACCTTCTCAGCGTTACCTCTGAGATCCCGAGATATTCCGAAGCCTCCTTCAGATTGAATGGTCTTACGGCAATGTCAGCTTGCCAACGCTTCAGATCCAGCACCTCAGGAGAGTCTTGATGCGGCCCCAATATCCCATATTTTAAGATGTGCACCGCCAGCCTTTCCTTTTCCTTTTCAGGAAGCTGCTGGATTGATTCAATGACGTTCTCTGCAGTCTGCATGGTTACCTCCGTGTTCCTTTCAGATATTTTTTGAGATCTCTGTAAAAATTCTCATGAGGGCCAGCCTGATATAGAATAAGTGAATCCCCTTCAAGTTTATAAGCCATTAGCGTCAATTGGCGACCCATGCTGAATTTGTATACTCGAAAACCCTCCAAATCTCCTTTTTTGGCTTCACCGATGGTCGGATCCGAGATGATATCCTCAACGGCGTCCAAGACCGCCTGTTGAAAATGCCGTGGAAGCCTTTTTACATATTTTTTGAATGGCGGCATCTGAAAAATTTCCATGTTAAAAGATTATCATATCTTGTCATATCTTGTCAATATAGGTTCAACTGGATCGGCAGATTTTTGCGCAGGACCACCCTGGATGAACTGCCCCAGCTCATCAAGGTGTTTAAAGGGGAGATGGGGTGCAGGGGATCACCGGTTTGTGGCAGTTGAGCGGGGACCGGAAGGTGGCCATTCACGAGAACATGGATTATGACCTGTACTATGTTCGGAATATCTCCTTTTCCCTGGATGTGGCCATATTGCTGGAGACGGTGTTGTTTGCGTTTAGGGGGATATAGGGACGGAGGGTAAAGACAGAAGTCGGAGGTCAGATGTCTGAGGTCGGATGTCAGAGGGCGGATGTCGGAGGTCGGATACAGGCAGCTGAGGGGACGGACGGACTGAGAGACGGAGGGACTTAGGGACGGAAAGGCAGTTATGGGTTATGGGTTTTATTATTCAAATAGCTCGCTGTGAGTCCCGATATCAATGAGCTGAACTTCATTCTTGTGGAATCGGTAGATCAGCAATAAATCTGGTTTCAAATGGCATTCCTTGTATTGCTCTGGGTTTCCCTTTAAGAAATGGTCTTTATATTTTTTGTCCAAAGGAGTTCCGTTTAATAACTTCGATACAACATCTATATAGATGGCTTCATCTTTATCTTTTAGGTGAAGTTTCTTGAAAGATTTCTTGAATTTCTTAGTTCTTGCCAGTCCAAACTTCATGACTTCAAATCGGCCATCATCTCTTCAATGGTGTGATATCGAACCAGATCATTGTTTTCAGCCTCTTTCATGGCCCTTTTCAACCCTGCGGATGGTACCTTTAGGGGAAATGGGAGCCCTCGCTCAAGTCGTACCCGGTTCAAAAAAATGTTGATGGCATCGGTCACGGTCAAATTGTACTCCTCAAAAATGACCTTTGCCGCCTCCCAGGCTTTTGGGTCTACTTTGATGGATGTTTGTCGCCTTGTGCCCATAATATCACCTCCAATGGTTCCTTTAAGAAGGATAATTCAAAAGAAGTTTTTGGTCAAGATAAAAGCGCTACCATGTGGAAAGGCGAAATCTCACGCCCCAGTACGATCTTCCGGACCTACGCCGGTTGAACACCCAAAGGCTCCCGGTTCAACTGGGCAGGCGGGGTAAACAAAGCCGCAAAGACCGCAAAGGTAACTTGCCTTAATTAATATAGTTTTTCCTCTGCGTCCCTGCGTCTTGCGCGAAAACATATTTTTTGCGGGAATATCAAAACTTGACACTCAAGACCTCCAAAACATTGGAAAACTTATTTTGGTAAAAGGAATCACCTACTTCATCATCGCCACGGTTGGCCTGTTGTTCGGGGCGGTGCAGCCGTGGATCATGTCTGTCTACGCCGGGCTGATGATCCTGGCCTTTGGGGTGCTCATGTGGCAGGGGGGCCGCAGGTGGCGGCCCGGGGTGTGGGTGTGGGCCACGGTGGGGGTGTTTTTGGGGGTGACCCTGTTCCAGTTGACCCCCCTACCCCATGCTTTTTTGGCCTGGGTCAGTCCGGTGCGGGCGGAGATTCTGGCGCAGGCAGAGGCGCTGCTGGGTGCTGGGCACGCGGAGCTGGGCTCTAAGTATACGATTGCCTATTCGGTCAACCAGGCCTTTGCGAGGTGGGGGTATATTGTGTGTCTGGCCCTGTTCTTCTGGGTCTGTGTCAGTCTGGGCCGGGATCGGAAGGCCTATAAGGCCCTGGTGCGGGTGGCCATTGCATACGGAGGAGTTGCGGCGGTCTATGGACTGCTCCAGGTGTTGATCCCCAGCGTGGGGGTGTGGTGGGTGCCGCCCGATTTTGCCTATCCCGGGTGTGCCCGGGGGACCTACATCAACCGCAACAGTTTTGCCGGACTCATGGAGATGCTCTGGCCCCTGGCCCTGGGGGTGACCCTGGCCCAAGGGGAATGGGAGTCGCGAAAGGGGGTCAAGGCGGCCCTCTCCGATGACCAGGTCAACGCGCAGCTCATACGCTTTTTGCTGGTGGCCCTCATGGTAGTGGCACTCCTCTTTTCCCGGTCCCGGGCCGGCATTGTGGGGGCCTTTGTGGGCATGGCGGCCTTATTATGGTTGATTCGTCAGGTAAGTGGAGAGTTTCGGTGGGGGGTTCGGATTGCCGTGATGGCCCTGGCGGCCCTGGTGGTCATCTATGGCGCAAGCATCGGGTTTGACCGGATCATGGAGCGGTTCTTTCAAATTGAGAGCGGGGCCGAAGGCCGCATGGACATCTGGGCCCAGACCTGGGACATGGTCAAGGATCATCCCTTTGGCGTGGGGTTGGGCAACTTTCAGGTGCTGGAGCCGGTGTATGTGGATCCGGGCAGGCCCGGGATTAGTTACCGCCTGGCCCATAACGATTACCTCCAGTTTCTGGTGGAGGCGGGCTGGGTGGGGGCGCTTGCCTTGGTGGCGGGGTTTTTCCTGTTTCTGATCCGCAGCATCCGGCGGGTCCGGCGCATCGGGTTTGAGGTGGGCCGGTCTCGGCTCATGGTGTCGATCGGGGCGTTGGCGGGCTTGTGTTCCATGGCGTTTCACGGGTTCTTTGATTTTAATTTCCAGATCCCGGCCAATCAGGTGTTTTTTGTGCTGCTGCTGGCGCTTGTTGAGGCAGGCCTTTGGCCTGAAAGGGCCAGAAGTCGGAGGTCAGGGGTCGGGGGTCGGGAGGCGGTAGTCGGGAGGCGGTAGTCGGGAGGCGG
>JAIPDZ010000225.1 GCA_021737425.1 Deltaproteobacteria bacterium | reverse complement strand
GGCGTCAAACTGCGGAGTTCCTTGTGCGGCGTACTATCGTACGCCTCCGCGTAACTCCTTGTTTTCCTTGACCTTGCGAAAAATTGCGCATTTCTGGATTGAAAACCCGATAGTGTCCAAAATTATTCGCGGATGGACACTATCTAAAATTTTACAGATAATCAGGACCCGGCTTTTTCAGCAGACCCAACAGGTTGCCGGGTCAGGGACCAGAGGAGTGCTCACTCTCATGCATCCCATGGAAGTCGTTTTAAAGCACTACAATTTCAATGCCCAGGATGAGGCCCTGCTTCCAGAACTGGCAGAGACCATTCTTCCCATCCAAGACCGCTTCGCCGACGATTTCTATCAATTCCTTCTGGAGGACTCCTACACTGCTGCCTATTTCCGGAGCCAGGGTGCCATAAAGAAACGCAAAGCGACCATTACATCCTGGCTCCAAGACATACTGACCTCCAGGTATGACAACCAGCTGCTGATAAAACTGGTGCGCATCGGGAAAGTCCATGTCAAAATTGGCCTGGAAGGGCATTACGTCAACGCAGCCATGGGATTTATCCGTCGATATTTACAGTCCCATCTCAACCGGGTGGTATCGGACGCTGTCAAGAGGGAATCCCTGATGGAGACCCTGGACAAGGCTCTGGACATCAGCCTGGACATTATGACCAGCTCCTATCGGGAGGCCGAGCTCAAAAAGGTCTTTATCTCCCAGCGGGTGGAGTTCTGGATGGTCAAGTGGGCCGAACGACTCATGCACGGTCTCAATCTCATCCTTATGGTGGGGCTGGTGGCCATGGCGGTGGGAGTTGCAGGGCTTCTGGCGTCAGATCTTTACTATGCCCTGACCGACAGCCTGGAGAAAGGCGTTATCAAGGCCTTGGGCTCCATTTTGATCCTTTGGATGATGATGGAGCTTTTGCACACCCAGGTGGAGCAACTTAAGGGCGGGAAATTCCATGTGCGCATTTTCGTGGATCTGGCCCTGGTGGCCTTTATCCGCAAAGTCTTTGTGGCCAGCATCGACCAAAAGGATGCCGTCTCTTTCGGCCTATTGCTGGGCGGGCTACTGGTTTTAGGTATTATCTACTTCCTCATCGGGCGGTCGGAGAAACAGATTTTGTAGTCGAGACAAGCTTAGGGCTCACTCAAAAATAACTTCACATTTTCCCATCTCGGCTTCAGGCCGTCTTCGGCTGCTGCTCAACCGTGAAGTCCTCAAAATAGTTCACTATTCCTGTGGCTTCACTCAATCGCGACAGCCAAATCCAACCCAAATCTGTGCGTCAATTCTGCGAATTTATTTTGAGCGAGCCCTTAGCGGCGGCTTGATTCCTCGTCAAACAGATCGACATATTCCCCATACCCTTCCGCCTTCAGTTCTTCTTTAGGAATGAATCGAAGGGCCGCGGAATTCATGCAGTATCGCAATCCCGTGGGCGGGGGACCGTCTTCAAATACATGGCCCAGATGCGAATCCCCGTGTTTGCTTCTCACTTCGGTCCGCGTGGCAAACAGGCTGCGGTCTTCTCGCGTTACCACATTTTCAGGTTCCAGGGGTCGGGTGAAGCTGGGCCAACCTGTACCCGATTTATACTTATCCGTGGAGCTGAACAAAGGCTCTCCGGACACCACGTCTACGTAGATGCCCTCCTGCTGATTATCCCAGTATGGGTTGTCGAAGGGGGGCTCGGTACCGTTTTTCCGGGTCACCTCGTACTGAATATCCGTTAACCGTTTCCGAAGGGCGTCATCACTCGGCTGGGAGTAGGTTGCCGCATCAAATCCTTGTGGTGAATCCGGTTTTTCCTGTCCCCCCCACGCCTCTTTTAGAAATTGATCCCGGCCGGACTTCCATCGGTACAGTTTGTACCGGAGGGCATGGTTTTCATAATAATCCTGATGGTAGTCCTCGGCCCGATAAAATTCTGTGAGGGGAAGGATTTCGGTCACAATGGGTTTTGAAAAGGGTCCTGAGAGCTCCAGTTCAGCCTTGGATTTTTCAGCCACCCTTTTCTGCTCTTCATTATGATAAAATATGGCGGTTCGGTACTGTGAACCCCGGTCTACGAATTGCCCGCCCGGGTCCGTGGGATCCACATGCCGCCAAAAAATATCCAAGAGGGTCTCATAGGAGACTTTCTGGGGATCGTATATCACCTGAACCGCCTCCAAGTGACCGGTGTTTCCAGCAGATACCTCCTCATAGTTGGGGTCGGCCTTATCTCCGCCGGTGTATCCGGAAACCACTTCCTTCACGCCTTCCACCTTCTCAAAATCCGCCTCCACACACCAGAAGCATCCCCCTGCAAAAGTAGCCTTGCCCAATTCCCCCTGCTGATCTTCCATTGGGCTTTTCTCCTTATTCTCCTGAGACGCCGCCCAAGCCGAATTCCCCGCATCCCAGGTCCACAAAACGAGAAAAATGGTCAAAAACGGCAAAAGCCGGTCCGATTTCATGATATGGTCCCCTCTTATCCGGTTGTCCGGGTTGTAACCAAAAGAGTTAGACCTTTCACACCCGTTAGATAAGGTTTCCCCCTGAAGACAGATCTTCGATAGGTTTCAGGTGTCATGGTTTCTTTTCAGGAACCTCGGGCCCTAACAGAAATAATTGCACCCCGGTTGTCCCTTATTTTCGTAATGCTGATCTTATCTGTTCAAAAGATAAATGGGTAGAATCCTGTAGTTCTCCCGCAAATGGTATTTATTTTGGGCTCAAGGGTTCAGAGGTTTCCCCATGAAAGAGGGGGATCTCCAGCAATGAACAGTGCCCTGTGAACCTGAGAGGCTTGAAAACCCGTCCATTCGATTTAATTTATTTAATAAATTTAAAACAAAATTAGGAATCTTTTAAATACCAGAACCGGCACCTGCAAAAATGCTATCTGAGCCACATAAAACAGCATCCAAGGTTCCCTGCGCTGAAGGCCAAGTACGAATTACTGGCCAGAAACCGTTCGGAAGGGGCGCGCGCCCAGGGCTTGAAACAGCATTAAAATACGCCAGGCCCAGTACACTTAGGGGGTCTATGGAAAACCGACCCTTGTCATGTTTCAACAGTGACCCGGTGATGGGGGGCTTATGAAAAGGCCCTTTTATCAATGGCTTATTCCTTCGACCCCTCGGGGGACCCGAAAGCTGAAGGGAGGCGTGATAGCAATCATCGGTTGGGTCCTCTCGCCGCTCACCTGGTGGAATGACTGGATTGTGAATCTTCCTCTGGCCTATGCATGCGGCTACCTGTTCAGCTTGATCTCTGAATCTTTGTTCTTACCCTTTATGATCACCGGCTACTGGGTAACCAACATTGCCGGTCTGTTCCTTTTGCACAAAGGGGTGGTCAAGGCTTTTCGCAAGGAAGAAACCCGGGTGAACAGACGTAAGGCGTTGATCAAGGATGTGGCCGTCTCTTTGATCTACACGGGTTTGATCCTGGTGCTCTTTCAGTTGGATATCCTGCGGTTACCGGAACAGTATTTTTCGCCTTCACCCTAAGGCTTGCCAAAACCTGCTTTTGTTTCCAGCGGCCCCGGGAGCGTCTTATGGGGTTGATGGTTCAAAGGTTCAGGGGTTAGGTTTTCGGCTTAACCTCTGAACCTCGAAACCTCTTGGAGGATCAAAGTACCCTGAGCAGGGAACCTTTGACCCTTCGCCATCCCGGGAGGGACGGTTAATTTTCGGTTATTCGCCTCGAATCTCAATTTTCTTGGTTTTGCCTTCCCCAGACTTGGGAAGGGTAATATTGAGAACGCCGTTTTTGAATTCAGCATCCACTTTTTCGCTCTGGACTTCCTCTGGAAGCCGAATAGAACGTTGAAATGCGCCGGCATACCGCTCCTGGCAGTAGTATTGGCCCTCTTCTTCTCCTTCTTCTCTCTTTTCTTCTTTTTCGCCCCGAATGGTCAGAAGATCTCCGGATACACTCACATCAATATCCTTGCTCTCCATGCCGGGCAGGTCCACTTTGACCTGGACGTTCCCATCCGTCTCCGAAACATCCATGGAAGGCATCCACGTCCCTTCTGCCCAGGGTTCCGCAGGCAGTTCCCGGAAAAACCGGTCAAACAGGGTGTCCATTGCACTTCGA
Organism: Deltaproteobacteria bacterium; assembly: GCA_021737425.1. Classification (GTDB taxonomy): domain Bacteria; phylum Desulfobacterota; class DSM-4660; order Desulfatiglandales; family Desulfatiglandaceae; genus JAIPDZ01. The sequence continues at coordinate 3,370 of JAIPDZ010000225.1, read as the reverse complement.
AAAGTGGGAACATCCTCCCTGCGGGTAACCGGGGCGGTCCATCGTCTTCTCGGGATCAGTTGCATAGCTTACCTCCTTTCTTTAATTTGTCCCTCCCGGGATCAAAGGTGTTTTCTATACACCAAATTATGAAGCGAGGCCGTTCTTGTAAATGAGGGATGGACAGTAATCGGCATGGGCAAATGGACGTACACATGGGTACAGGGTTCAGAGGTTCATAGGTTCAAGGTTGGAAGGTTCAGGGGTTCAGAGGTTCATAGGCTTAGAGGTTCCACGGTATTTGGAACCTTCATTCCTTTTTTGGCTCATATAAGGCAGATGCCTATACGCTTATACCATTTTGCACCTATGGTGAATTCTTCTTGAGACTTTAGAATGGATGTAAAATATCGGCCTTACAATTCATGGCCGATGCGGCACGCAGCGAAAGCGCCACAACCCTCAACCCTGAACCTTGAACCTTTGAACCTTCCTTGAAAAAAGGAGATACCCCATGAACGCATCCACATCCAATGCCCTGATCCATGAAAAAAGCCCTTATCTGCTTCAACATGCTCAAAATCCGGTCGATTGGTATCCTTGGGGAGAAGAGGCCTTTGAAAAGGCCAAAAAAGAGGATAAGCCCATATTTTTATCCATCGGTTATGCCACCTGCCACTGGTGCCACGTTATGGCCCATGAGTCCTTTGAAGATCCCGAGGTGGCTCGAATACTCAACGATCACTTTGTTTCCATCAAGGTGGACCGGGAGGAGCGGCCGGATGTGGATAAGATTTATATGTCCGTGTGCCAGGCCCTCACCGGCCAGGGCGGATGGCCCCTGTCGCTTTTCCTCACCTCCCAGGGACACCCCTTTTTTGCCGGCACCTATTTCCCCAGGACCCCCCGGATGGGCCTTATCGGTTTTCCTGAACTGCTCACCAAAATCGCCGATCTGTGGAAAGAGGATAGAAACCGTCTACTGACCACCGGAGATCAGGTCACCCGGCATGTACAGAAGTTTTCCAAGACCAGTCCTTCTGAACAATCCCTGGGGGTGGAGACCCTGCAAAAGGCCGGGGAAAAACTAAGCCAGACCTTTGATTCCCAATGGGGCGGGTTCGGCAAGGCACCCAAGTTTCCGTCTCCACATCAGTTCACCTTTCTGCTTCGCCATCACCGGCGGACCCAGGAGCCATTTCACCTGGAAATGGTGGAAAAGAGCCTTCGATCCATGCGCCAGGGAGGAATCTTCGATCATCTGGGGTACGGGTTCCACCGGTATTCGGTGGATGAGAGATGGTTTGCCCCCCACTTTGAAAAGATGCTCTATGACCAGGCCCTATTGGCCATGGCCTATATTGAAGTCTACCAGGTAACCGGAAAAACGGAATACGCCCGGGTGGCCCGGGAGGTCTTTACCTATGTCCTTCGAGACATGACTGCCCCGGAGGGGGGATTCTACTCGGCTGAAGACGCGGACAGCGAGGGTAAGGAGGGCCTGTTCTATCTGTGGACCCCACAGGAGGTCCGGGACATCCTGGGGAAGGAATCCGCTGAGCTCTTTTGCACCTTCTATGACATCCGTGAAGGGGGCAACTTTGAGGAGGGGCGAAGCATCCCGCATATCAGCGATCCTCTTTCTGTGTTTGCTGAACGCCGGGACCAGGAAGCCCAGGGGCTGGAAACCCGCCTTCAGGAGGCCAGGGAAACCCTTTTTCGGGAAAGGGAAAAGCGCATCCATCCCCTCAAGGACGATAAAATCCTTACGGCCTGGAACGGGCTCATGATCGTGGCTCTGGTCAAGGGATACCGGGTGTTCGGAGAGAAGTCTTATCTTGAGGCTGCCCAAAAAGCCCTTGCGTTTATCCTGAATACCTTACAGACCAAAGAGGGCTATATACTGCGGCGATACCGGGAAGGCGAAGCCGCCCATCCCGGGTACCTGGACGATTATGCCTTCCTGACATGGGCCTTGGTGGAAACCTTTCAAACCACCTTTGATCCCACTTATCTGGAGCAGGCCGTGACCTTCACCCGGTCCATGCTGGACCTGTTTTGGGATCCGGAGGATGCTGCTTTCTTTTTTACGGGCGGAGAAAACGAACCGCTCATCACCCGCAGCAAGGATGCCCAGGACGGCGCCCTCCCTTCGGGTAATTCCGTGGCCGCATTAAACCTGCTTCAACTAACTCGTCTTACCGGCGATACCCAATTGGAGGAGAAGGCGGACGCCCTGATCCGGGCTTTTTCCCAGCAAATATCGGAATTCCCCGTAGCCCATACCCAGATGTTGCAGGCCCTGGATTTTATGATCGGTCCGACCCAGGAAGTGGTTATCGCTGGAAGGTCTGATGCCGACGATACCCAGGCCATGGTGGACCTTATTCATCGGTCCTTTCTGCCCCATCAGGTGACCCTCCTGCTGTCCGGAGAGGAAATGCGAAGCCATCTGACTGAATTGGCCCCCTTTGCCCGGGATATGATCGCTATCGAAGGAAAGGCCACGGCCTATGTGTGCCGGCAATATGCCTGCCAGGCACCCATTACCGATCCCAAAGAGATGGAAAAGGCCCTGAACCCCTCCCTTTGAAAATGATCAGCGAGCGCATTCCCCGCTGCTTGTCGGAGCGAAGCGTAGATCCCGACCTGTCGGGGCTGCTGGGTGGTTCAATTATCCCCGTACCAGACCCAGAATTCCGTAGACGATAAGGTAGCAGGCCACAATATAGTTTAACAGTCTGGGCACCAACAGGATAAGAATCCCCGCAATCAACGACAATATGGGTTGAAAATAGATCATAACACCTCCCTACCCCGCACCTTTTCTGGCCCAACCCAGGCACAGCGACACTTTGCGGGGTCGGTCACTCTCCGAGCCGGAGAATACCCTGGTCAGGACCCTGTCCAAGATCCTCACTTGATGAGCGGAACCCCTTGACCCTTTCGTAGGCTGGGTTACCGAACCGTTTGTCTATTCCGTCGTTTCACTCTTCTCTTCTTGTTTCTCCTCTTGTTTCTTTTCTTGTTCTATTCTGCGGAGGGATTGTTCCATTTTGCCCAGGGCATCCGCCGTTCTACCCCTGAGTTCCTTGGTACCCCCGGCCCTTTGATAGGCCAGGATGGCAATGATCAATGCGACGATGGCCAGAATAAAATTGACAACGCTCATAATCTCCTCCTTACTTTTCTAAAGGTTAACTTGATACTGCTTCTCCATCATATCTGTCTCGGTTATACCAAACCATAAGCTCAATCCTGTATTCGCCGGCATAAAACCCTGTAATCCTGCAGGCACTATCGTACCCCTAAATCCTGATCCTTATAAGACCAGCGTGACTCGGAACATCATTAGGAAAAACAAGACAACTCGCCCCCGCTGCTTGCAGCC
>JAIPDZ010000224.1 GCA_021737425.1 Deltaproteobacteria bacterium | reverse complement strand
GACCGATCAGTGATCGAGAGGGGGGCGGACATGCTGGGCGTGGAGCTCTCAGAGCTGATCACGGATACCATTATGGGGATGCGGGAGGTGTCCGAGGAGATCGGATTAAAGGGATCCGGGTGATCTGATTTCAGTTCCGGGGTTTTTGGGGGGGCAATCCAAATCAAAGGGGTGAGGGCCATGAAGATCAAGGTGGCGGCGGATAAGATCGTCAAAGGGGTTCAAAAACTGGAGGGGGTGGAGATTGTGGTGGAAAACCCCCAGGATGCCCGGGAAGGGATTGACCTGATCCTGGACAAGACCGGGATTAAAAAAGACCTGGAAGGAACCCTGAAGGATATCAAGACCACCGCCTTTCAGAGCTATGAGACCTCGGCGGTGGACTATAAGATGATGTTTTTGCTGGAGTTTGTATTTGAGGGCCCTGTCCCTTTGGACACCCGGGTGTCGGCCATCCGGGGCCTGCAATCCTTTTTGGAAAAGGCGTGAGCCCGTCAACGGCCCACAAGGAGATACCATGAACTTGACCCGATTTCCACGAAGACACTATACGCCTCAAAGACCTCCCATTGAGGCGGTCCCCCGGTTTTCCGCGGCCTTGGGCGGCCCCCACATCCATGTCAAGCGGGATGACCTGTCGGGCCTGTCGGCCGGCGGCAATAAGACCCGAAAGCTGGAATTCCTGGTGGCCGATGCCCTGGCTCAAGGGGCCGACACCCTCATTACCTGCGGGGCCGTCCAGTCCAATCACTGCAGACTCACCCTGTCCGCCGCGGTCAAGGAGGGGATAAAATGCAGGCTGGTTTTGGAAGAGCAGGCCCCTGGGAGTTTCGATCCCGCATCGGGCGGCAATATCTTTTTATTTCATCTTTTGGGTGTAGAAGACATCACCGTGGTCCCCCGGGGAACGGACCTGACGGCGGCCATGGAGGCGGTTGGGGCGGAGTTGGCGGCCCCCGGAAGGAAAGGGTATATGATTCCGGTGGGAGGATCCAATTCCGTCGGGGCCACCGGCTATGTGGCCTGCGCCCAGGAGATCATGGAACAGACCTTTGAAATGGGGCTTCGAGTGGATGCCATCATCTGTGCCAGCGGCAGCGCCGGGACCCAGGCGGGTCTGATCACCGGGTGTTACGGGTGCAACATGAACATCCCGGTGCTGGGAATCAATGTGGGAGCCCCCCAGGCCGAGCAGGAGGAATTGGTATACGCCCTGGCCCAGGAAACCGCCCGGCACGTGGGGGTTAAATCCCCCATTCCCCGGGAAGCGGTCACCTGTTTGGACGGGTTTGTGGGGCCGGGGTATTCCATTCCCACTCCGGAGATGGCAGAGGCCGTAAAACTGCTGGCCAGGACCGAAGGGATCCTGCTGGATCCCGTGTACACGGGCAAGGCCATGGCCGGATTGATGGCCCTGGTGCGGGAGGGACGCTTTGACCAGGATGATAATGTCCTCTTTTTACATACCGGCGGGACCCCGGCCCTGGAGGTGTATAAGGACTACATTCTTTCTCACTAAGGGTTCAAAGGTTCAACCGTCGTCGCGCCGTAGCGGCGCTATGCCGCGTCGCGAAGGCGGAACGTTCAAAGGTTTAGCGTTGTTTAAAAACCAGTGAGCTTATCAAAATGACATCATACCATCTCGGCATATACATGGGCCACGACACGGGCGTGGCCGTTGTGGATGACCAGTTGAACATCATCCACGTGTTTGAAGAGGAGCGCTTTGACGGCGAGAAGATGACCTATTTCAATCCCTATTTCGCCCTCAGGGAGGTCATCAAGCTCAACTTTCAATATTTTAGGACCATTACATTCGGTTTTCAATCTGATGAAAACCAGGCGGATTTTTTGAAGAAATTCGTCCGATTTCAAAAGGTGCGTTGTGCCGAGGTCTTGAGTTACCTCTCCCACCACGTGCACTGGGATGAGGTGCGCTTTGTGGGGCATCACGACTGCCATGCGGCCGGGGCCTTTTATCCCTCGGGGTTTGAAGAAGCAGCCGTTTTGGTGGCGGACGGCACCGGGGAGTCCGAATCCACCTCCTTTTACCGGGGGGACGCAAACGGCGTTTCACGCATCTGCAGCGAATTGACCCAGGATTTCTCCATCGGCATCCTGTATCAGTATTTCACCGAATGGCTGGGGTACCGGAGTGCCAACACCTCTCAGCATTGCGGGAAAATCATGGGCCTTTCCAGCTACGGCAGCCCGGTCTACAAAGAGCAGATCCGCGGGTTGTTGACCCGCCATGGAACCGCCTACCAATGGCCCCAGGGGGGCATGGTGCACATGCGCGAGGAGATGGCAAATCTGCTGGGACTGCCTCAGCCCAAGCCCACCCATGAATATGCTGCGCTCCAGGCCGATGTGGCCGCCAGCATCCAGGCCCTGGTGGAGGAGATGGTCCTGGAAAGACTGACAGCGTTCAAAGACCACCATGCCTTTGACAACCTGTGCTTTTCCGGCGGGGTGGCCATGAATTCCCTGCTCAATTACCGGATCCTTCAATCCGGGGTGTGTCGGCAGTTGTTTGTTCAGCCCCTGGCCTCGGACCGGGGCATTGCCCTGGGCGCGGCCCTGGCCTCGGCCGCCCAAAATGCGGCCCCCTTGCCGCCTGCATGCGAGAGACGGATGAAAACGGTCTATGCCGGATACGGGGAGACCTCGGATGAGGCGGAGTTAAGGCGGGTCATGCATGCCTATGATCTTCCCCTGTATATTGAAACGGACCACGCTACCCCGGCTCAGGTGGCCGGGCTCCTCCAGGACCATCAGATCATTGCCCTTTTCCAGGGAAGAGAGGAGATCGGCCCCCGGGCCCTGGGGAACCGGTCCATCATGGCCGCACCGCAGGTGGAGGCCCGGGACCGCACCAACAAGGAGGTCAAGTACCGGGAGCCCTGGCGGCCCTTTGCCCCCACCATTTTGGCGGAAGAGACGGGGAATTATTTCGATTGGAACCGGCCCGAACCCTTCATGAGTACCATCTACGGGGTCCTGGGGCCCAAGGTCCGGGAGATGAAAGGGGTCACCCACGTGGACGGCACGGCCAGGCTGCAGACCGTGACCCAGGAGCAGAACCCCCGGTTTTATGCCATCATCAAGGCCTTTCAGGAGATGACCGGGACACCGGTGATCCTCAACACCTCCTTTAACATCAACGGCCAGCCCATTGTCAGGACCGTATACGACGGGATCATGACCTTTCTCGCCAGCGGCATTGACGGGCTGCTCATGGGAGACACCCTGGTTCGAAAGACCCAACGTCTGCCCAAGGAGCGCATCAACCGGCTGGACCGCATCCTGTTCGAGGTCACCGGACAGGCCACCGGTCTGGTGGTGCAGGTCCTGGATTACGCAGAAGAGACCGGCGATCTTTTATCCCGGATAGTGAATGCCGGGTGTATCCGGTTTAGAAAGGATTTGGGTGAAAGGCCCATTGCCCGGTGCCATGTGCCTGCGCATACCAAAATGAGCTGGGATATCATGTCCCGAACGGCCCCGTTTGTGAAGACCTTTATACATGGGAATCAGCCGGTTGCCCCCCTTCAAGGAGGGGAAATCTGCATCATGGTGAGCGGGAAACGCCTCATTGAGGCCTCCAGCCGGCCCACCCGCACCTATGTGGGGTTTGACCGGGAGGTATTCAGGGACCACATTGAACGCTGCGCCCAGCGACCGGACCGGGAGCGCATCTTTCTGCTGGACCGGGAATATCACCTTTTTGATGTGGCGTACCTGCATGCCCGGTTTGAGTATGGGTGGGAGGAGGTCACCAAGCCCGATTTCGGCAAGAGTGGGAAAGGCGGGCTGCATGCAGTGAGAAGCTCCGCTGCTCCGGCCTCCCGTGAGCGCACGGAACCGGACGCGGATGACCCCCGGGAGGATGCAACCGAGATGCTGGCCGATGCGTGAACTCTTTTTAGCAGCGGTGTTGTCTTGACTTCAATGTGAGACTTCCCCATGTCCTGCCTACATCACCAGTGTTACAATCAGCGCGCCAAATGCCCCCAAGGGATACGGTTTTATTTTCGAAACTGAGCGATCTGCCTTGAAATGGCGATCAACTCTCCGGATTCATCCCACACCGTACCGTCTTCCTCCACCATGCCGTTATTGAGGTAGTTGGAGCAAAAAACACATTTAAGCCAGGGGGTGGTGGCGGGGTTCCGGATATTTACGGACAACTCAAGTGTCGGCACCCAGGCCGCCATTCCCTGCCTTGGAAATATGGCCGGCGGAAAGGCGTCTGCGGCCAGTAATACCCCGAGCATATCAAATGGGCGGTCTTCCCTGAACCTGACCCATCCCCGCAGTTCTGATTTGCCCCCCAGGTCTCCGGTCATCCACCCGGCACAATCCGGGGCCAGCCGGACCTCCATTTGGCCAAAGAAGGTATACCCGGGCATCTGAGGAAAGGCCACACAGGTGTCGATGGAGGGAACTTCCGGGGGGGAGTGTTCATAGTATTTTTCTGCGGTATTCTCATCTTCTTTCATCAGCGTGGCCAAGGCCCGGATCTTTTCCTCTTCCCCTTGTCGTAAGCTCGCCTGCCACCAATCAAACTGCGTGGATGCGCCCATGTGTTCCAGGTGGATCCGGGCCTCTCCGGGACTGCAGCGGGAAATGAAGTTTGCGGTCAGTATTTTGAGGTGTGGATAACGACTCTGCCTGAACACGGCACTGGCCAGTACGGCCATCAGGTATCCGCCGTGGGGGTTGCCGTTAATGGACCAGTTCGGGGTGATCGACCCTTTCAGGGGCGGACCGTCCCCTGTAAAATTTGAAATATCATGATCGAATAAATGCATAGATAACATCCACCATGCCTTTGACCGTTCCCATCTCAGATATCGAGGGCAAATCCATCACCGAGAGGGTGTTTTCTGGAGAGGGGGAAAGGCGGGAAAACCCCCGGATCAGGCTTAGAAATTGTACGGGCGGTTGTCCGCGTCCCCTTCGTAAAATCCGGTGATCTCGTCTCCGAGGGAGTTCAGATACTCCTGAAGCGCCTCTGGGGTATCGAACCTGAGCGTGCCCACATGCCCGGTGGTATGGGCGGCCCCGGCCTCCTGCTCCTTTGCGTTCATGGCCCGCAAGAAGGCGTCCGGATCGCCGTTGTAGTGGGCCTCCAGCTGGTCCCTGTTCATAACGGACCGGGCGTGACCGTAACTGTCAAAATATACATAAAAGATCATTCAGCAATCCTTCTATTGGGTAAATGGTACCGTCTTTTTGCCATACGGAATGGCTAAGGGCATAGGGTCAACTTATAGTCCACCAGCCCATGGGTCTTCCGGCAGTTGATGGTGCTTTTAAAGTCATCGAACTGCCACGCATACACCTCTGGACACGCCGCCTTGACCGCGGTGATGTAGTCGATGTACTTCTGATCCCAGGGACGGTTGTTGTTCAGTTTCCCCCATGGATCGCAACACATGTTGGGCGGATACTTCTGCGTCCCATCGGGGTTCAGCACGTACGGCGAGCAGCCGTAATGGCCGTCACAACAGGGGGCCGGACAGGTGCAGGGATCTTTCATGTCGCAACTGCAGCACAGCTTTTCCTGCTCTGAAAGGGGCAAATTATTTTGTATGGCATGCTGACACGGGCTCCAGCAGTTTCCTTTGCCGTCCAGCAAAAAGTCCGGGCAGGTGGGGCTCGAGTTGCACCCGCCCGTGGTACACCAGTATTTGGGATCCATTCCCGGGTCCGGCGATGGATTGTAGGTGCCGGATACGGCATTGATGGACATGAGTACATGAAATCCGTCCACCATGCTGGCATCAAAGTAGTCGATGGGCCCGTTGCCGCTGGGCGCATCAAAGGTGGGCTCAATTACCAACACCGGGGGGTTCCCCGAATAGTAACAGTTCTTGGCAAACTGGTTTTTCTGGTTGACGCATCCCCCTGAATCGCAGCAATCCCCACTCTCGCACAGCCCGTCTTTATTGAAGTCGCACCCGGTGCGCGGCCAGAACCGGCCGGCCCAGCCCTGTTGGACATGGAAGACCACGTGCCCGCCTTTGTCGATCTCCACGTTGGCCCCCTTGGGCGGGTCAAAGTATTCAGGGCAGGGGCTCTGGGCTGTCTTACAGTTGCCGCACGCCCCCAGCCAGATGGTCTCGGTGCACTTGTTATGGACCTGGATAGCATGAGTCCCACTCGCCGATACCTTGTCAATAAACAGGGTGGGCGAATATAGAACCTGGTCATTTTGGATTGATCCGTGCAACAGGGTTGCAGTGTAGGTGACCGTGTCAGTGGCCGTATTGTATACGGGATCATCAATGGTGAGCATGTGGACTCTCAGGTCCCCTTGGGCCGTATACGAGGTCATGGAGGCGTTGGGGGGATCGTTTTCAAAGATCTCCAGCCAGTTGCGCACCATACACGTGACCGTGTACAGATAGGCTCTCCGATTGGGGGCATTCCCCATATAATAGGATTCAGGATAGACCATATCGAGAGACAGCTTGTATACGCCTTGGGTCTGGGTGGGCTCAAAAAAGGCGTCCGGCGCCACCTGGGCAAAGGACCAGTCATCGGTTTGATCCTGGGGGCTGTTGTCCAATACGGTGATCTTGATTTGATCCAGGGTGATGGGGGTGTCGGGCTGAAAAGGGTCGATGGTGGTGTCCAGCAGGGTGGCTAAGAAGGTGAGGCGGTCCGTGGCTGAATCATACACCGGGTCTTCCAGCATCAGAAACAGGCCGTCATTGGTGGTTTGGCCTTTCACATAACCGTCCAGGACCGCGTTGGGGGAGATCTCGCCGTAGATGCGGGACCAAAAGGCCATATAGGATTGCACGGTTTGTGATCCCGATTGCCTCTCGGGCCTGTCCGTGTACCACAGGACCCGGTCTGTGAGGTTTTCCAGGGTGAGGGTGTATTGCGGCTTATGGTTGGCAGCGGGAATGCCCGTCCCTCTCCCAGTTTGGTCCACGGGCGCGAGGGTCCCGTTCTCTGCAAAGAGCAGATTGATGCGGTTGGACACGTTGACTGGCGCGGAACCGCCGCTGTCGCTGCATCCCATGACCATCCCAATGAATAATCCCAATATCACCCAAGCCCCAGCCAATGGTCCCTGCTTTTTCATGGCCGTTCTCCTTTCGTGGTTGACGATCGCCCCCTCACCCCGCCTTTTAAAAACAGGGAAGCCGTCGGGTCCGTGCTGATGAGCCCAGGTTTTCGCCGTTCTTCAATTTTGCCAAAACGGAGTTCTCCCGGAGTCGTCCCGGGCCGGCGCCGGAATTCAGGTTGAAAATGATGCTCCTATTTCGATCCATGGCTGAAACATGACTTTCAAGATAGCATGGATATTTCTAAAGTCAATTTAAGAAACAGCGCTGGACATGGACCACCGAAGCTTGGAGATTCCGTTCATCTTTAGCCGGCCTGACCGGGAAAAATGGGGATAGGCATCAAAAAGACCAAGCAATCAATGGGATTGAACAACCTTGTTGAG
>JAIPDZ010000223.1 GCA_021737425.1 Deltaproteobacteria bacterium | reverse complement strand
AAGGAGACATTTAAATGGCAAAGGTCTGTGACATCTGTGGTAAAAAACCGGTGGTGGGGTATAATGTCAGCCATGCCCATAACAAGAGCAAGAAACGATGGTACCCCAACCTTCAGACGGTTCGATGCGTTCAAAACGGGCGGACGGTCAAACTCAAGGCCTGTACCAGTTGCATCAGGTCAGGACTTGTGGTCAAGCCGCTGCACCAGGCCCGCCAGGCCTCTTAGATCCGTTCCACCCGCATGACGTTTTTCACCTTCTTAATGGCCCCCATGATATTCTGAAGCTGCGCGTATCCATCCACCTCAATGGTGAAAAAAGCGATGCCTTTATGGTCCACCGTGGTCTTGATCTCGGCGTGAATAATATTGGCGTCGCGCTGAGAGATAATCGCGCTGATGTCTGCCAGGACCCCTTTTCTCTCCACGCTGGTCACCCGTAGCTTGGCGGGATACACGTCACTTTCGATGGGTTCCCACGATACGTCCACCAATCTGTCAGGCTCTGCATTCTGGATGTGACGGCACTTCTCCTGATGGATGGTAATGCCCCGGCCCCGGGTAATAAATCCCACCACTTTTTCGCCGGGCAGGGGGTGGCAGCAGTTGGCAAAATGGATCAACATGTCGCTCACCCCGTGGACCCGGACCCCCTGTCCTTTGGGTCGCTTGAGACGGCCTACCATCTTGCTCATCAGGCTTCGTGACCGGTCCTCCTGAATGCCCAGCTTGGGCTTGAGACGGCCCACCACCTGTCTGGCCGAGACCTTTCCAAAGCCGATTTGGGCCACCAACTCTTCGGTGGATTGAAAAGAGAGATCCTCTGCGATGGCCTTGATCTGGTCGCTCCTGAAAATATTGGAGAGGGTAACCCGCTCTTTTTGTAACGCCTTTTCCAGGATGCTCTTGCCCAGGCTGAGCCCCTGATCCCTCTCCTCCTGCTTGATCCAGTGTCTGATCTTGGTTTTGGCCCTTGAGGTCTTGACAAATTCCAGCCAGTCCTTGCTCGGGTGCTGTTTGGGGGAGGTGATGATCTCCACAATATTCCCGTTCCGGAGTTGGTACTTGAGGGGAACCATTTTCCCGTTCACCTTGGCCCCCATGCATTTTTCGCCGATTTCCGAATGGATACTGTAAGCGAAATCCACCACTGTGGCCCCCTTGGGGAATGCCTTGATCTCTCCTGTGGGGGTAAAGACATAGACCTCATCCGGGAACAGATCCATCTTGACCGTATCTAAGAACTCCACCGGGTCTTTTAGGTCCCGCTGCCAGTCCAGGAGTTGTTTCAACCACGCAAACTGCTTTTCGTCCGTCTTTCTGGCCCCTCCCCCCTCCTTGTATTTCCAGTGGGCCGCGATCCCCGATTCCGCCACCTTGTCCATGTCCCAGGTCCGGATCTGCACTTCCATCCGTTCTCCCAGGGGTCCGATCACTGTGGAGTGAAGGGACTGATACATATTGGCCTTGGGCATGGACACATAATCCTTGAATCGACGTTGAACCGGTTTCCACAGGGAATGGATATGACCCAGCACCTCATAGCATTCCCGCACGGTGTTCACGATGACCCGGAAGGCCAAAATATCGTACACCTGATCGACATTTAAGTCCTGGGCCACCATCTTTTTGTAGATGCTGTAAAAGTGCTTCTGCCTGCTCTTGACGGTGGCCTGGATATTGACTTCCTCAAGTTTGCGGGTCAGCTCCGCCCGGACCTCGGCCATCAATTTCTGTATTTCGTTCCGCCTGCGGGCGGTTTCATTTTTGATCCGGGCGTAAATCTCGGGCTCGAGATAAAACAGACACAGGTCCTCCAGGTCTGATTTGATCCAGTTGATCCCCATCCGTCCCGCCAAGGGGGAGTAGATATCCAGGGTTTCGCTGGCGATCTGTCTCTGTTTTTCCTCCGGCTGAAATCCCAGGGTCCGCATGTTGTGAAGACGATCGGCCAGCTTCACCAGAATGACCCGGATATCGGATGACATGGCCAGGATCATCTTTCGCACATTCTCCGCCTGGCGCTCCTTGCGGTTCACCAGGTGCATCTTGCTGATCTTGGTCACCCCGTCCACGATGGTGGCCACTTCCTCTCCGAACACCTCCCGGATCTCTTCCAGATCCGCAACCGTATCCTCAATGGTGTCGTGCAGCAGACCCGCGGCAATACAGATCACGTCCATCTTCAACTTGGCCAGGATATGGGCGGCCTCCAGGGGATGGGAGAGATACGGCTCGCCCGAGAGACGGATCTGCCCCCGATGCACCTTGGCAGAGTAGACATATGCTTTTTCGATGAGTTGGATATCCGCCTTGGGATGGTAGCTGAGGACTTCGGCGGTGATATCATTTAAGCGAATCATACAGGTCGTTCACCTTCTCTTGAACACGGGATGCGGCATCCGGGATGGGGATATGAACACTCTCGGATTCGGATCTCAATTTGAATTCCACTTCCCCCTGATCAACCCCCCGGGATCCGATGGTCAGTCGTACGGGAATCCCCATCAGATCCGCGTCATTGAACTTGACGCCTGCCCGTTCATCCCTGTCATCCAGAAGCACGTCCACACCTTTGTCCGTAAGCTCCCTGTATAAACGCTCCGCTGTTTCCATGACCTTTTGGTGGTGGATCTGGAGCGGCAGGAGGATCACCTCAAAGGGCGCAATGGGGATGGGAAAAATGATGCCGTGATGGTCATGGTTCTGTTCAACGGCCGCAGCCACGGTCCTGCCCACCCCGATGCCGTAGCATCCCATGATAATGGGGCGTTCCTTTCCCTCCTCATTCAGAAACAGGGCATTGAGGGCCTGGCTGTATTTGGTCCCCAGCTTGAAGATATGACCCACTTCGATCCCGCGGCCGAATTCAATGGGACTGCCGCACTTGGGGCAGGGGTCCTGAGGCGTGATGATCCGCAAATCCCCGAACCGTTCCACCTCGAAATCCCGGCCTAAATTGACATCTCTGAGATGCAGGTCTTTTCTGTTTCCGCCGGTCACAAAGTTGCGCATGCCCGCAACCGCATGGTCGGCCACCAGCCTGATGTCAAGGTCCACCGGCCCTGCAAACCCCACCGGCGCGCCGGTCACCTCCTCCACCACCTGTGCAGAGGCCATTTCCACGCTCTGGGCCCCCAGAACCCGCCTCAATTTGGCCTCGTTCAACTCATGATCCCCCCGGACCAAAACCCCGATGGTTTCGCCTTCGTCTTTTACGTAGATCAGGGTCTTGATGAGTTGGGATGGCTGGATAGACAGGAAACGGGTCACCTCTTCTACGGTCTTCACGTCCGGGGTGGCCACTTGGGTGAGGGGGGGCATGGCTTCGGCCTGGGTCTTAGGATCCGGGGGCAATACTTCGGCCCGTTCCAGGTTGGCCGCGTAACGGCACTCGGGACAATTGACGATTTCATCCTCCCCGGTCTCCGCCAGCACCATGAATTCGTGGGAATAGCTCCCGCCGATGGTGCCGGTATCCGCTTCCACGGCCCTGAATGTAAGGCCGCATCTTTCAAATATCCGCGAGTAGGCCTCGTACATGGCCTCATAGCTTCTGTTGGCCCCGGCCTCGTCCACATCAAAGCTGTAGGCATCCTTCATGATAAATTCACGCGCACGCATGATCCCGAACCTGGGCCGAATTTCATCCCGGAACTTGGTCTGTATTTGATAAAAATTGACGGGCATCTGCTTGTAGGAATGAATCTCCCTTCGCACCAGATCGGTGATCACCTCTTCATGGGTGGGACCGAAACAGGCCTCCCGGTTGTGGCGATCCTTGAACCGGAGCAGTTCCCGGCCGTAGAATTCCCACCTGCCGCTCTCCTGCCACAGTTCGGCCGGCTGGACCGCGGACAGGAGGAGCTCTATGGCGCCGGCCCGGTTCATCTCTTCCCTGATGATCCGCTCCACCTTCCGGATGGACCTAAGCCCGGTGGGAAGATAGGTATAGATCCCGGACGTGAGCTTTCGAATCATGCCTGAGCGGATCATCAGCTGGTGGCTGATCACCTCCGCGTCGGAAGGGACTTCCTTGTGGGTGGGGATGAAATACTGGGAATATCGCATAATGGTCTATTCAACTCCTCTTCGCCCCTTAGGGGCCTTCGATTCAGGGTTCAATGCCGCTTCTACCCTTAAAAGGGTCTCTCTTACGGGAAAGACCCCTCAAGGCCGAACAGGCGACAAAACTATGAGGTTTCATCCGAGTCTTCGGATCCCAGGCCCTGGGACGTAACGC
The DNA here is from genome assembly GCA_021737425.1 of Deltaproteobacteria bacterium. Taxonomy (GTDB): domain Bacteria; phylum Desulfobacterota; class DSM-4660; order Desulfatiglandales; family Desulfatiglandaceae; genus JAIPDZ01. Next base: position 3,245 of record JAIPDZ010000223.1, on the reverse strand, counting down.
AAAGGGTTCTCACTTCCTGTATCAATACATCTGCCAGATCCGCCTCCGGGACCTTCCTCACCACTTTCCCGTGTCTAAACAGGATCCCCTGCCTTCGGCCGCCGGCAATCCCCACATCCGCCTCCTTGGCCTCTCCCGGTCCGTTGACCACACATCCCATAATGGCCACCCTGGGGGACTGGGGAATATCAGAGAGGGCCGCCTCCACCCGATCCGCGAGAGAGAACAGATCGATCTCGCACCTCCCGCAGGTGGGACACGATATGATCTCGGGCCCTCGAGACCGAATTCCCAGGGCCCGCAGGATCTCGTAGGCCACCCGGACCTCTTCCACCGGATCGCGGGTCAGGGAAACCCGAAAGGTATCGCCGATGCCGCGAGCCAGCAGATACCCGATCCCGATGGCGCTCTTGACCGTTCCGGCAATGAGCCCGCCCGCCTCGGTTACGCCCAGGTGAAGGGGATAATCCACCTGGTCACTCAGAATTTCATAGGCCCTGATGGTCCTTCTCACATCCGAGGATTTTAAGGAGATTTTGATTTGATCAAATCCCAGGGATTCCAGCAGTTGAATCTGTTCCACTGCACTCTCCACCATGGCCTCAGGGGTGGGACCACCGTGTCTCGCCAGGACCTCCCGGTGCAGGGATCCGGCGTTCACCCCGATACGGATGGGCACCATCAATTCCAGGGCGCATCGCACCACCCGCTCCACCGCCTTGGGTCCCCCGATGTTTCCCGGATTGATCCGCAACCCATCGGCCCCGGCCCGCATCACGGACAGGGCCAGGCGGTGATCGAAATGGATATCCGCAATCAAGGGCACATCCACCCTGGCCTTGATGGCGTCAAAGGCCTCTGCCGCGGTCTCGTCCGCCACGGCGAGACGGACGATCTCACATCCGGCCGCCTCCAGGCGTTCAATCTGCCCCACCGTAGCAGCGATATCCCGGGTGTCCGTATTGGTCATGGACTGGACCGCAATGGGCGCTCCCCCGCCGATGGGAACATCTCCCACGTAAATCCGGCGGGTGGATCTTCTCTGTAAATCTGCCGGCATCATGGTGTCTCGGTTTGTCATTTCTTCCCCAAAATTGGGAGTTGTTCCCTGTTGCCGTCAAGGTCCCCCCGTTCAGACGGTAAGGGCCATGAGGGGTTCCTCTTCAAAGGCCGTATATTTTCGGATCCCTTCCATTCACGGCAGTGGGGTATCAACTTTCCTTGAAGAGAGGTCCTAAGCCAAATCGCTGTCTGAAACGCCACCCCCTCTGCCTGGCAGTGAATGCCATCAGACCTTATCTGAACTTCCGTGGGTATAGCACTTGGATACAGCCTTTGAAGAGGAACCCCTCATGGCCCGTGGTCCATTAAACCATGTCTTCAAAACAATAAGGAATAGAGACCAGGTCAAAATTTTTCCTTATCAGTCAAACCGGGCCTTCCGAGGATAGATGCGACTTAGACCCAAAACCCAGGGTGCGCAGGGCCCTAATACAGGAACATGGGCTTACCGGTCACGTGCCGCACCTTGGGACGATAGGCCTCCATGTCATAAAGTTCTCTGACATCCACCCGTTTTTGTCCCGTGGTCACCGTGCTCATGGGGATGTCTGTATAGAGTCCGGCGGAAAGGGCCACCAGCCTGCCAAAGGTATGCTTCAAAAAGAGGTCCACCGCCATATTGGCGAAATTCACCGCCACCATGAGATCCAGGGAATCGGGGGCCCCGCTTCTCATGAGATAAGAAAGCCGCTGGTTGAGGACATCCTCACCGGTCAATTGTTTGAGCACCAGCCCGGTCTCCTCTCCGATGCCCCCCAACCGGCGGTGCCCGTAGGCGTCGCATTCACCGGAAAGGGCCATCTCCCCGCCGATGGGCTGGGCCCCTTCAGAGATGGTGATCATGGCATAGTTTTTGGGATTGGCCCTTTTATCCTCCATCACCAGGTTGGCCAGCTTTTCTGGATCAAAAGGGACCTCTGAAATAATGGCCCGGTCCACCCCCGCCAGATACGCGGAAATCAGGGAGGTCTCCCCGCAGTATCTCCCGAACAGCTCGATGACGGCAATCCGTTCATGGGAACCGGCACAGGTCCTGAGTGCATGGATAAACCCCACCCCCCGGGTTACGGCCGTGGAAAAGCCGATACAGTAGTCTGTACCGAACACGTCATTATCCATGGTCTTGGGGATGGCGATCACAGGGACCCCTTCCTTGTGCAGACGTTCGGCAAAGCTCAGGGTGTCGTCTCCGCCAATAGGGACGACTGCGTCCACACCCAAGTGTTCAAGGTTTTTGAGGCAATGTGCCGTGAAATCCTTGACCTCATCATCGGTTTTGAATTCCCCACGCAAAAAGGTTGGCGCATCCCGCTTTTTGGTGGCACTCGGATTGGTGCGGGAGGTATGCAGATAGGTCCCCCCATAGCGGTCTATGGTTCTCACTTCTTCAGGGGAAAGCCGCATCACACAATTCCCTGCCGATTCCGGATCCTCAGGGTTGTATTCCAATAATCCGGCCCAGCCTCTTCTGATCCCGAGCACCTCGAGTCCTTCACTGTGCCCCCGATATACCAGTGTCTTGATACAGGGATTGAGACCAGGGACATCTCCCCCCCCGGTCAGAATCGCTATGGTCGGTTTTGCCTTTTCTTCCTTTTTCATAACCCTGCACCCCTATTTCTCCTCGTGTCGATAAAAAATCCCACAAATTTTTTACGTTAGAGAAACCCTCCTTCAGTGTCAAGCTGATTTCATGTCCGGAGTTCATTTGTCTTGATACCCATAGGCGTTTCAGGGCCCGAACAAATCATTAGACGTGCATGACCCTTATTGTGCATTGGAAATGGATACTCTTTGGAGGTGATGTGGGAAAAAGACCCCCTCATGACCTGTAACCCCATTTCAGAGGCCTAAACTGTCACGGAAAAAGGATTTTGTATTGACAAGCCGGGTCAAAACGATATGCTTATACATTGGATCAACCACTACTGAAGGAGACTACATTATGGCGGTGTCGCACAAGATTCGCTCCTCTATTGAGAAAGCTTCCTGGATCAGAAAGATGTTCGAAGAAGGGGCCAAGCGAAAGGCGGAATATGGGCCCGAAAACGTATTTGACTTCAGCCTGGGCAATCCCAATCTGGAGCCCCCCCAAGTATTCAATGACGTGCTGGAACGATTAGTCAAGGATCGGACACCGGGTCAGCACGCCTACATGTCCAATGCGGGGTTTGTGGAGACCC
>JAIPDZ010000222.1 GCA_021737425.1 Deltaproteobacteria bacterium | reverse complement strand
GCAGTGTCTCCACTTTTCCTCATCCTCTCTTTGCATCATAAAGAAAGTCACGGACTACCCTTACATATTCCTCCGGCTTTTCAAGATGATGCTCGTGTGAAGCCTCCTCAAAAATATGAACATGAGATCCCGGAAGGTTCTTTTGGTAATATCGGGTCGTTGAAGGAGGTGCTTCGTCGTAAGTCCCGCAGGTGAATAGAACGGGGACGGTAATCTCTTTGAGCCGGTGCACCCGCTCATACTGTTTAAGCGCTCCGGTTACGGTGAATTCACTGGGACCCCACATGTATTCGTAAATGGAAAAATTCAATTTTTCAAAAGATCTGTTCAGGCACTCAGGCCAGGGATCCAGACGGCAAACGTGGATTTTGTAATAGGCGGTCAGGGCATCCTGATACGGGACAGAGTCGAAGGCGCCGGCATGTTCGCAGTTCCGAATGGTCTCCCGGAGTTCCGTTGGAAGTTGGGCAATATGGGTTTTCTGATCCTCGATCCAGCGGGAAGTGCTGAGCAGTGCCCCGGAAAGCACCAGACTCGCGATTCCTTGGGGGTGCCTTAGGACATACTCCGCCGCCAGCGAGGCTCCCCAGGATTGTCCCAGGATATGAACCTCTTTCAATTCGAGCGCCTGGCGGAGCTGATGGAGTTCATCAACATACCGTTCCAAGGTCCACAGGGCGGTGTCTTCGGGCTTATCGGAATTGCCGCAGCCAAGTTGATCATAAAAAACCACCGGCCGGTCACGGGCAATCCCTTCGATTGGTTCAAGGTAATCGTGTGATGCCCCCGGTCCCCCGTGCAGCACCAGGAGCGGGACCCCCTGTGGGTGCTTTCCCACTACTTTATACCATATTCTACCGCCGGTTACCGGGATATACCCTTCTTGGGTGTTATGGGTATATTGTCTAAATGCTGTGGGCGTCAGATTATCCTGCATAGTTCCCCCTCAGGGACAATCAGGTCCTTTCCATGGCCCGAACTCAGATCCGTAAAACCACTAACAATATGGGGTGGTTTATTTTTTTTATTGACACACAGGTTCACCTTCTTAATACTTTTCTCGTGAGAAATCAATTTTTGGTTTCCCTGCAGAGCGAAAGAAGACGCTGAGTCCAAAGGCCCTAATGAAAAACAAGATCAAAGTAAAACTGCGGTCAACCTTTGCAATCGCTCCCACAAAAGCGTATCTCTCCCGTTCTGCGACCGGAAAGGACCCCGTGCTGAAAGTTGATTCCGGAACCACCGTCAAAGGGTTTTTGCTTCAAATGCCCGCCATCGGGTCACCGGATGAATGGGATGATATGTTTTTGCACGTCTTTGTGAACGGAAGGGTCGAGGGCATGGATTACGTGCTTCAACCCGATGATGTGGTGGATCTTCATATCCCGGTATCAGGGGGTTGAGCAGGGTTTTCCGCTGATATAATGCCAATGGAAGATTAACCCCTTTCCAATTCTTTCAAGATATTCTGTAACTCCTCACTAAACGCTGCGATCTCTTCTCGGCCGATCATTTCGTATTTTTTCATCAGAGCCATGTGCAGGATCATGTTCGATCTAAAAGTGCCATCCAGACAATCGCACAGTTTCTTTGATTCCTTCTTTTGGAAATCGACCATGTCCCAAAATTTTTCTGTTTCACTTACATTGTTCTCCTCGATGATTGCTCTTATCTCCGCATTTTTTCTTTTGAGGTAACGTTCTCGCTATTTATCGAGAGAGTCTCTGAATTTCTTCCAATCGGCTTCTTTCGGTTTCATCATTTGTTATGCCCCCCTGCAGAATCTGAACACGAGTATATTGGTCAAACCAAAAACACCGGCCAAATCCAGGTGAAAAAGTGCTCTGTCATCAATGCCGATCACTGCTCTGGAAGGACTTTCCTGGTCTCCCCTCCAATATAGAACGTATAACGGCACATACGGCAACCCCGGCACTCGGAAAGCGATATCCGCCCCCTCAATCATTTCCCCCCCGATTCCAAGGGCGCGATCGAGCAATTTGTCCGGGTTCTTTTCCACATATTTGGCCAACTGCTTATTCGGAACGGCATGAGCCCCGGTAAAAAACATCCGTCCACCGGCAAGTTCCTGTGGCACCGTCATCCGTCCGCTGGGGGGGACGCCTTTGGACATGGAAAGCGTGGTCAAAAGAACAATCCCGGTCTGATAATCGACCCGAGGCTTGGATTTGTCTGCCGTCTGAATTTGCTGCTTACCGGGATTTACAGAATATTCGATTCCCAGCAGAGGCACCTTGAAAGACTCACCGTCCCATGCCGCCCCTACGGCCTCCGTTGCCTGTTGGGGGGAACGGTTATGTAAATCGGTCCATGCCGCAGGCGGGATCTGGTCTGCCCATCTGAACAATTCGTCTTGAGATGCATTCATTTCGGTCATTGGTCCTTCTTTATTTGAGGGTTAAACAAGTTTTTTGCCCAAATTGAAGGCCTTGTCAAAATAATATTCCGCACCTCTGTGTTCAATATCTCCTGCATACATGCTGTCTATTGTTTTGGCATTTAAGGAATCACGGATAGTCCCTCTGATAAGTGGAGTCGCTTTATCGCAGAATATTCTATAAATGGGTGGGACTATCCCTGAGGTAACAATAATAACCGCCTTTCGTTTCTTATCCGATCTGGGAAGCGGACATCCTGAAAGGGTTAAAATGTTTTTTTCAGGTTTTGCAAATGTCCAGCAGATTCTTTCAAGAAATGTCATCATGATGGCCGTGGCAAATCCCATGTGTACAGGCGTCCCCAAAATAAGAGAATCCGACTTGAGAAGATCTTCATTCAGGAAATCCATATCATCCCGTATCTGGCATTTGGCAACCGGCTCTTTTGTCTCGCTGTCCCTACAGGTTAGACAGTTCCTGCAGTATCCAATGCGATAATCAATCAGGTTAACTTTTTTTACAAAACAGTTCAAATGCCCGGATGTGACTCCTTCTATTGCCTTGTCAACCAATATATCGGTTGCTTTACCCTTTCGTACGCTTCCTACGATGGCAAGAACATTCATTGGATTGTCCATAAAAGTCTCCGGCAGCTGTGAAGTGCAGCGTAAGCCCTTTCCGGTGAACTGAGAGGTTCTGCCTTAATTCGGTTATCTCCAAATTGCGCCTTGCTCAAAATACCCGGTCGAAACTCTTCCAGTCTTAACGGATCTAAGGGATCACTCAAAAATAACTTCCCATTTTCCCATCTCAGCTCATGTTTTATCCAGTACCGCCCGCACTTTATATCCCAGGTCGTTCATGGAAAACGGTTTCTCAATAAATTCCACGCCCTCATCCAAAACGCCGTGGTGGGCGATGGTATCGGCCGTATACCCGGACATAAACAGGGTTTTGATTTGAGCGCAACTCGCCTTTAGGTGCTCAGACAGATCCTTCCCACTCATTTTGGGCATTACCACATCGGTCACGAGGAGATGAATCTCGTCACCAGTCTCCCGGGCTATATGTACGGCCTCGTCCGGGCTGTTTGCCGTGAGTACGCTATACCCCAGTCGTTCCAGCATTTTTTTTGCCATATTCAGTATGGATCGGTCGTCTTCCACCACCAGAATGGTCTCACCTTGTCCTCCAGGGGCTTCTGCAGGTGCGGCGGCTTCCTTTTTGCCGGCCTCCTGGTAGTGCCGGGGAATGTAAATTGTGAAGGTACTCCCTTTGCCCGGCTCACTGTAGACGTTGATAACCCCTTGATTCTGCTTGGCAATACCATAAACCGTGGAAAGCCCCAGTCCGGTCCCCTTGCCCGTCTCTTTGGTGGTGAAGAAGGGCTCAAACACGTTTTCCAGGGTCCCATGGTCCATACCGCATCCATCATCAATGACGGTCAGCGTCACGTACTCACCCGGTTCACATCCCGCGTTCTCGACGCAGTAGGTCTCATCCAGGATCGCGTTTTTGGTTTCAATGGTGACCTTGCCTACCCCTGAGATGGCATCCCGGGCATTCACGCACAGATTGGCCAGGATCTGGTCGACCTGGGCCGGATCCATTTTCACCGGCCAGAGTTTGGGATCGGGTTGCCAGGCCAGTTCGATGTCTTCACCCATGAGACGTCGCAGCATCTTGAGCATCCCTTCCACCATGTCATTTAAATTGAGAGGCTCGGGCGCAATGGTCTGTTTTCGGGCAAACGCCAGAAGCTGGCGGGTCAGATCCGCTGACCTCTCGGCCGACTCCTGAATTTGCTTTAGATCGGCATAATGAGGGTCCTCCGGCTGCATGTCCATGAGCATCAGTTGCGTACACCCCATAATCACGCTCAGCTTGTTATTGAAATCGTGGGCCACTCCGCCGGCCAATGTGCCGATGGCCTCCATTTTCTGAGATTGCTGCAGTTGCGCCTCAAGTCTTTTGTATTCCGTAATGTCTTGAACCGTGGAAATCATCAGATTCTGATCGTGGATCGGGATATTTTTGGCTGAGACGATTTTTTTCTTGCCGTTCCGGCCTGTGACTTCAATCCCTTCCCAGGTCATTCTTTCCGGGTCACCGGATTGGATGTCTTCTAAAATCTGAGACTGGATCTTTTCGCGATATTGGGGATTCGGATACACCTTTTCAAAGAAGCGTGGAATGTCTTCGAGCGCTTCCCTGGGCCAGCCATAGATTTCCTCGAACTTCCTGTTCATATAGGTGGCCTTTCCTTCGTCTATATAATGGACCGCCAGCCCGATCGGTAAATGATCCAGTATGGTCTCGATAAACTGGTTCCGCTTCAAAAGGTCTTCTTCCGCATGTTTACGGTCGGTCATGTCGTGGAAGACCTCCAGTTTTGAGATGGTCCCGTCTTCGTTCTTCAGGGGGATATCCACAAGTTCATAATCCCGTCCGCTCCCGGGGACATGCCAATCCCAGCGAACGATCTCCCCTTGAAATACGGTTTCATTCCGGCACCATGAACAGGGCTCGGGCAGATCGTGAAAATATTCGTGGCACCTGAGCGATCCGGGGTCGCCAAACTCTTGACGCAGTGCATTGTTTACATATTCGATTTGGTGATGTTTATCCACGATATAAATCCCGTAGGGAAATGCATCCAGTATTTGCTGGAACCGGCGCCGTTCTCTGATGAGGGCCTCTTCAGCCTGCTTGCGTTCACTGATATCCTGAACTGTACCGAATACCTGGGCAGGCTTTCCGTCCTGGTAGTGGACGACCCCTACTGTTCGAACATAGATGATTTGGCCGTCCTTCCGAACAAGTCGGTATTCCTTGGGGGGAAGGGCGCCTTTTCCGGAGGTGACACTGTCATTCAACCATTTTCTCACCTGTTCAACATCATCCGGGTGGTGGATTTGGTTTTCCACCAGGTTATAATCCACTATTTCGGATTTATGGTAACCCACCAGATCAAACAATGCCTCTGAACAGGTCACCGCGCCGGTTTTCACATCCCAGGTAAAATCGCCCATTTGAGCGATGTGCTGGGCAGCGATGTATCTCCTTTCGCTTTCGCGGAGCGCCTTTAGTACCTGTTTTCCTTCCAATTGATCCGACAATATTTTGCCGGCGAGAATGGTGGCCAAGGGGTATAACAGGATCACGGGCAGACCGATGCGCCTTATTACCGTCAATCCGGCCCCTCCGGGCAGGGTCAGCATCAAGGCGAGCATGACTCCATGCACCAAAAGACCGAACCAAAGGAGATGCTGCCAGGAGGGGACCTCTGTTTCCGGCTTGAGATGGAAGCGGGCCGCCAGGCCGATCCCACCAGAGGAAAGGATGACCAGTGATCCCGTAATCATGCCCACGCCCCCCAGCCACAGACGGCAGCCGAGCGTCATGATGCATGCGACCACCATGGCCCTGGGGCCGAAATAGAGAGCACACAGGCCCACCATAATGGACCGGCCGTCAAAGATGAGGCCGTGTCCGAGATCCAGGGGGCGCAGCATCCCTATTACGGCGGCCCCGCCAAACAGGACGCCCTGCAACAGTACGCCGTTGCGCGTGTGCCGGGACCAACGGTCTTCGATAAAGCCGGAGACAATGCTGATAGAGACGAGTAGGCTCAGATTAAGTATCAAATCGAGATAGACCATGCCGCATTTCCTCTCTTGGACATTCTCATATTTTCATACTAGATTTAAATATGGTAACCCGTTTATAAAAGCCTACAACTGGCCACTATAACCGATTTATTTTCCTTCAAAAACAGGTCGTTCACGGTAAGGATAATTTTTCAAACGGATATCTCCGCGTTTATGAGGGTTCGGTACGGCTTTTGTTGTGTCAATCCAATCCTCCCATTTGAAGTTTTCTAAGATCTCAGCCTGATAACTTTGACTCAGCGGACGACTCAGGATATCGTTGACATGCTGCCATTGATAATAACGCAAAAGATCCACCTGATAAGGATCAGGTTTTCCTTTTGCGTTTTTGATGACTCTCTTCAGATCAACGACTTTCTTCATATCAACTTTGGTCTTCCATGTGATCTTACCCGGAAGAACAACCGGTTCGTCAGGGATGTTGTTGATCCCTTTTTTCCATGTTGCCAGAACAGCGACTCCGGTATCCTGACGATACAGGATAACCGCATGATTATAATCTTTATTTTTAAAGAATCCGAGATTGCCATATTGAAGACGCGCCCCGGTCAGAAAAGCCAGTCCATCCGACCAACAGGGACCTGGCCCCGAAATTCCTTTGAGCACACTTCTGTCTATGATCCCGTCAGGGAAAAGGATATTAAAAGCGATTTTGCAGCAATTGGCCACATGTGTTATCCCCTCGCAGTCATGACCATGCCATTTGATAATGTCTTTTATGGTCACAGCATAAGTGCGCTGATAGTACCGTCCCCGAGTACCCTTGGTGGCAAGAATCTCAAATACGGGGGCATACGGCATGGCAACCATTGGGGCATACCAGGTCGGTATTCGATCCGGCTGGGTCACACCGGTTTCTATAAAAATATTGACACCCTGCTTATAAGCCGGTTCCTGACCCCAGGATGATGAACAAACCAGCGTTAAAATCATTATCAGCAAAAAACCCAGCCTAATTTTCATTCTTAATTTCTCCTTTTTACCAAAAATCAAAAAAAGACGATATAATCCCAATGCAGGCCTACGGTCGCAACCAAATCAGTGGCCAGTGTTCAGGTTTCAGGTTTCAGCAAACAACAAACCCTGACACCCGAAACCTGACACCTGACACCTTTATCGCTAATGATTCAAAAACGTTAACCTCAACAAAACATCTTCGCTTTTTGCATAGAAGTTTCAATCTAAGACTTTAACCACCTAACGTATGGGCATGCGTCCATAATAAAGTAAATAAGTCACTTATCCAGTTGATATTTATGCTTTTTAGCCAGCTTTTCACCTCTACTGACAGCATATCCCACTCCGGGTTGACTCATCCCCAAACGCTGGGCCACGCTCGTACAAGTCATTCCCAATTCTCTAACTGCCCAATAGCAAAACAGATCCCTGGCTTCAACTTGACGCTTGCGACGCCCTCTTGAATATATGTCTC
>JAIPDZ010000221.1 GCA_021737425.1 Deltaproteobacteria bacterium | reverse complement strand
ACCTACGCACCTTGCCTACTATCTGGACGAGTTTACATTCCGCTTTAACCGCCGTACGTCTCACCATCGCGGCAAACTCTTTTACCGCCTCGTGCAACAGGCGCTAATGGTGGACCCTGTGGAAGAGAACGAACTCAAAACCGTAATCCCCTCGGAAGAAGATTTCGACGACCTTGAATTCTGAAACTACAATATATGGGGGTCACTGGAGTCAACCCGATACCCCCATATAGTGTTATTGGGTTGGGATCTGATAGAGACCTCGGCGAAAAGGGTTTGTTTCAACGGAAACAAATCCCTTGACTTCCCAGAAATCGTGCCGATATAATTCATGGGCGTTAAATGAATGGATCGAGGGAGAAGAGCCATGCAGGTCGCTATCGAATTCAGTGCCAATCTGCCGTTGAAGATCAAGAAAAAGAAAACCTGGTTTGTCGCATCCTGCCCGGTTCTTGACGTGCATTCCCAGGGTGAAACAGAAGAAATGGCACGTGAGAACCTCAAGGAGGCGCTTTCCCTCTTTTTCCAGTCATGTTTTGAGAGAGGTGTCCTCGATGAGGTTTTAAAAGAATGTGGGTTTAAGGCCGTTCGAGCGTCCATCGACAAGGAAGAAAAGCCGATGGTCTCCCGCGAGGATTATATCCAGGTCCCCATCCCCTTCCTGGTTAATCAAGACACATCCCATAGATGCCACGCATAACCCCTGTCCGATGGAAAATCCTGGAATGTATTTTTGTCGAGGATGGATTCAGATTTGAAAGACAGAGCGGAGACCACAGATCATACGTAAAACCGGGAGTTCTCCGGCCTGTCATTATTCCCACCTACAGAGAAGTCGATATTGATATTATCCAAGCCAATATGCGAACGGCCGGAATGTCACGAACCCGGTATCTTGAGCTTTTGAACAAATGCAAATGAACCACGCAAATTTATTCCCCTCCCACAATGGCCCAAAATAACGACATTTGAAGAACCCTGCAGCGAGCTGCAGGGTTCTTCAATTAAAGGCCTGGGAAGAATAGCCGTGTTGCTCGGTATAGGGGCCGTTTATCCGTCCCGGCTCCCCATTTCCATTTTCCATCAAGGCTTTGATGGCGCGGCTTGGTTTTTGGTTTGGTGGTAAACCGCACCTTTTGAAAAAGGAAACGGCCATCAGCGTCAAAGTAGTCATGTATCGCTATCCCCGAGATGAATCCACATACTCTTGCAGGACATCGTTGATCTTCGTCTGCCAGCCGTTCCCCTGGGCCTTGAAAAACTCGATCACCTCGGCATTTAAACGTATTGTGGTCGATTTCTTGGTGGGGGTCTTTTGGGGTCCGCGAACCCGGGAAGGAATCTCCGGGTGCGATTCAGCCACCGGGCGCATGCGGGCCAGTATTTTATCTGTCAGAGGCGGTGATTCAACCGCTTTCAGGTCTTTTTCTGAAACATTCTCATCTGTTCTCATAATAGCTCGTCTCCCTTTTGTTCGCCTTCCGTAGGCTGATGATGCGAAGATTTTCGCCGCGCCTTGTGTAGATCATGACGTGGACACGATCACCGATCAGCCCGAGAGCAATCCAGCGCTCCTCACGGTAGTCGGCCCGATCATCAACCGTCTCTATGGCGGTATCCCAACAAAAAGCCTCTGCCTCACTAAAATCAAGGCCGTGCTTTATTCGGTTGGCAGCGTTCTTCTTTTCATCCCATTCGTATTCCACTGTTTTATTGTAGTAACAATATAGTTAGTTGTCAATCTTTATTTCTCTCCCCTACCAAAACGTGCCAAAAGGGTGCGGATTTGCCTTTTTTGAACACTCGCTGTAGACTAAATAGGCGGACTAACCTTCAGGCAGAGGGACGCGATGGAAATAATTAATGTACATGAGGCAAAGACATACTTTTCTAAATTGTTGGCGCGGGCCCACACCGGTGAGGAAATTATAATCGGCAAGGCGGGTAAACCGTACGCCAAATTGGTCCCCCTGTCACCAGTAAAAGAGCGAGTCCCGGGGATTGCCAAGGGAAAGGTGACGGAATCGTTTTTCGAGCCGTTACCTGAAGATCAATTAAAGGCCTGGGAAGAATAGCCGTGTTGCTCGATACCCATATTTTTTTGTGGTGGCTATTTGACGATCCCAAACTACCCAGCGGCGTTATGAGGGGGAGGATAGGGTGACGCAGAACAGGGCTCTCCTTCGATTTGAACAGCATTAGGATCCATTGAAAAATCTACACCCCTAACGATGTTCTCCTCTTCCCCCCACCGGTTTTGCCGCTTTTGTCATCCATGGGTCACACGGAGACACGGAGGCACAAAGAAAACAGGTGGATACATGATAAACCCAAAGAATTGTAAAAGAGTGCAAAAGAATAAGATTTTTGGGATTTGGATGTTGACCGAAGAAATAAGAGTCGCTACCAAAGAGGGGGGGATGATGCTTAGTGCCGGAATCAAGGAAGTTAAGAACAACCTCAGCCGGCTTTTGGCGCGAGTGAAGTCCGGGGAGGTCGTCGTGATCACCGACAGGGGGAAGGCTGTGACCAGGATTGTAAAAGAAAATCAGGAAGATAAGGCCGTCAGGGAAGCCCTAATGCCTTTGGTTGAGCAGGGGCTTATCGCATTGCCGATTCGAGGCCTTGTCAAAGAAGGAATTTCAGCGACAGAAGTCCCGGGTAAGCCTGTTTCAGAAATAGTGATCGAAGACCGGCGGTAATCTCTGATTTTGTATCTCGATACCAGTGCATTGGTGAAACGATATTTCCATGAGGCATTGAAGAACCCTATAGCCCCGACAGGTCAGGATCTACGCTTCGCTCCGACAAGCTACAGGGAATCTCCCAAATGTAAGGACTCGAAACATTCCGCCGTTTCAGGGTGAGAGGTGCGATACATTGAGGAAAAGCTTACACGGCGGGTACAGTGACCCGCCATACAGCGAATGGCCAGAATCGGTGGTTCGTAGGGCCGATAACCTTATCGGCCTCCGGCCGTGGTTTGAGCAGGCAGCCGGCTGTTTCCCATATGGCCCATTTTGGTGCCAAAAAGAGCGATATAGACCCTGAAGACCCCCTTTTTTGGAGAGATAGCCTATATAGTGCCTGAACGAAAAGCCCTGTTCAGGCAAAAAAACTCGAATATCAAAATCCGAAATTCGAAACAAATTCAAATGTCCAAATTCCAAAATGACAAAAAAATGGATTGAAAATACTATGTTTCTGTCATTGAGACCTTTTGGGTTTGGGTCCTTGTTTCGGATTTCGTGCTTCGGATTTCCTGATCGAAAACCGAGTTTTCTGTCGGTCATTGCTTAAAGATCTTGTATTTTGTTTTCAAAGGGAATAAACTACATGTATATTGTGGGTGGAAGAACAAATGTACAAAAGACTGCTGCAAATGCCGGAAACGCCAAACCAGAGTTTCTCTCTGTGGGGCCCGAGACGAACCGGCAAGACCACCTTATTAAAGGAACGTTATCCCGATGCGCTGCGGATAGATCTTCTCAAGACCGATGAACTGGTGCGGTACGCAACGGAGCCGTCTCGTTTGCGGGATGAGGTGACAATGCTTTCCAAGGATGACTTGGTCATTATAGATGAAATCCAGAAGGCTCCCTTACTCCTGGACGAAATCCACTACATGATTCAGGAATGGCAACGCGTTTTTGGCTTGTGCGGCTCCAGTGCGAGAAAAGTGAGACGGGGGCATGCCAACTTGTTGGGCGGCCGCGCGATTCGCTATGAACTTTTGGGCCTGGTGGCCGAGGAACTCGGGGCGGATTTTTCGATTGAGCGTTGGGTTAACACCGGCCCGCTTCCGGACCATTACGGGGCTGAAAATCCCGGGCCGGCACTTAGGGTCATTGTGTTGTGAATTGAGCTGCTTTGCTTTTTCTGAAACCTTGTGATGCTTTCTGACGCTGGCCTTTACAGTAATTAACAATTCAACATAATGACCCCAAAGCCCATAGTCTGAAAGGAGGTGTATATCATGAATTGAAAGGCAACGCGGAATCAATTAAAAACATTAATTGACATATTCAATTCGGCGCGTTTCTGAAACAATGACTCAAGTCAAGGACCTATTACACTACAGGGGATGATCTTATTAGGGTTAAGCATGTAATTCACTGCGTCCGCTGTCAAGGGCTTTAGGTTTAAACGGTTCACCTGCTTTCTAAGTTGGCGCTGTTGTTGGAGTTTTTGATTCCGCAAAGAGACGATGGTCTCTCTGAGTCCCTGGTGACATTGTTCCGGTGTGACATAATCAATTCTGGAGTGATAGTGCTCCAGATTGTACCAGGGAAAGTAATGGCCGAAATACTGGACAGCGTCATCGAGATCTAAGAACCGGCCTGGGTATTGTGGAGCTCTTTTGATGGTTCCAAATAACGACTCTATAAACGGATTGTCATTGGGGGTTCGTGGTCGGGCGAACAACTGGGGCATGTGGTGATCTTCAAACATTCTTTTGATGGGTTTGGCTTTCATTTGGCAACCCCTGTCATTGACGACCACAGGACGCTGGTCCTCGGGTAAATCAAGGATGTTCTCATGGATGAGCCCCTCTTCGAGAGGGTGTTGGGCTTCCCGAGCTGTTTGATGCCAACTGACCAGCCAGGAAAGGGCCTTGCGAGAGTATTCATCCAGGAGCAGATAGAGGTATAGAAAGATCCCTTTCTCATAGGTGGGCAGGTAACTGATGTCCCAGCACCACCGCTGATTCGGTCCGGTGAGTTCCTCGCGAACCGGGGGAAGTGAACGGCCGTTATGGGGTCCTTGAACACCTCGCATCAAGGTCAGGTTGGCAGAGCGCATGATGCGATATACAGAAGAAAATGAAACGAAGAATAGGCCCAGATCCCAGGCCGTAACAGCCAAGATCCGATGGCTCAAGTCGGCGTATTCTTCCTTCGCCGCCATCTGTAATACAGAATGCCTTTCCACAGGCAACAGCCTATGCACGGGTTCTGTAGGCCCTGGCTTGAGATTCTTGAGCCCTTTCTCTGTATCCCGCGCCCTGCGCCATCTCACCACACGACGTCGGGCAATCATTAACAGGGCACACGCCCTCGTTATGGAAACCCCTTGCTCTTTCGCCCGTTCGACCATCACCAGGATCTCTGCCTTCAGTTGTTCCTCAAGCCACTGCCCGCTTATCTCTCCCACGAGCCCCCATTCGTTTTTTTTCGAAGGACCGTCAATTCCACAGAAAGATGGGCAAGGGCCCGCTCCTTTTCTTCCAACTCCTTTTTCAGTGTCTCGTAATCGTCTTTGGAAACGGACTGTCGCTTTGCACCCGGACGGTCAGCCAGACGCTCAAGAGCCCCCTCTTTCGCCTTCTGCCGGATACGGGCCAGGTCGGTTGAATAAATCCTTTCACGTCGCAAGACCTCGCCGACCGAACAGTTCGGCGACTGTGTTTCCAGGAATATCTGGAACTTCTTATCAGAGGTTAGAAACCGCCTCTTTGGCTTTGTTGTCTGCTCTACACTCACGGTATTCTCCTTTCCTTTGTCCCAGGGAGGGGGCAACGGAGGGAGCCCGTAGGGCGACCGGAGTTGCCCCCTCCCTGGTCACCATACCATGTAGTGTAATTCAATCCAACTTTTGAGACATAAATTCAGAAACAACGCGAAGTCAATCAAGAAAGGAGGCTAACATGTACAAAAGATTGACAACATGGGCACTAGCTTTTCTGTTCTCGGTTTCGCTTTTCGGGTGTGCCACTTTGAAAGAGTATAAACCCAAGTCTAAAGAAGAGGCAGCAATAAAGAACGTTCTTGTCACCTTCATGGATTCAGCCAAAAAGGGGGACGTACAAGGAGTTTCACCTCTCTTACATGACGACTTCAAGGCTCCAGTGGGAAGGGAACGAAAGGTACTCTCTAAAAATGAATATTTAGAGGCCTTGCCTCAGAGAGCGGCAGAGCACCCTCCCATAACAATGAGTGAGCCTCAGATGAATATCAAGGGAGATAGGGCAGACGTAAAATGCTCCGTAACTCGGGGAAACTGGCATGGTCAATTGGTTTTCCATTTAATCAGAGACCATGGCAAGTGGCTCATCACGAGTTGGGAATATTAAAATGTTTAGTGCGTTGTAAGAATCCTGGCCCTTTGGGCTGTGACAAACAGGAACAGGAGGTGTATTATGAAAAGGGTATTATTTTTGATGGGAATTCTCGCGGTGGTTTTGCTGGCTGTCAACAATCTCCATGCCTTTACATTAGACGGGCCTCAGACGCTGGACGATTGGACGGAATACGTCTTATCAGGAAATTTCACAAGCACGACCAGTGGGACCCAGATGCAACTGGACGTGAGCGGTTCCGAGGGAGTAGCTAACGGAATACTATACAAGGAATTCAGTAATGCCATCGGGGTCCTGGCCACCTTTAATGTGTCTTCCCTCGGTGGCTATATGGCTGTCGGGCTGGGGCGGAATCTGGGGAGTACGGCGGCGGGTAATTTGATTCAAGCGCAAATCTACCTGGATACTTGGAGCGGCTATAACAGAATCTATTATCGGGTTCGTGAACAAACTACCGATTATCAAACCATCCGGACCCTGGCAGGGGGCTGTCTGGGCGCTACCTCCGGCGGATTATGGACAGTCGGCCAAAATGTGACCCTCGGTTTCGCCCGTCTGGCTAACGATATTTATTTTTACACCCCTGGCAACGGCGCTTTCGTGATCGTTCGACCCTTCGAAGCCATGGGAACTGTTTCCGACCAGACCCCTTACATTTTTGGCCATGCCCCGGCCGGCGACGAAAACTACGCTACAGCAACGGTTAGCCGAGTGAACATTGTTTATCCCTAAGCTCGCAGGGTCGGAAGGCTGTGGCCGGGCCAACCGCATGAAATTCTCCCTATGGGTTGCATAAACAAAACACCGAGAACACGGAAAAGTTAAAGTCTTAGTTTGTAACTTCTATGCAAAATTCGTATATGTTTTTGTAAGCTTAAGCACCTTGAACCATTGCTAAATTTGAGTAATTTGCATGATGCGTTTTGATAAATAGAGACATGATAGCATGGCCTATGGAGGTGACACGCCATCTTCGAGAACGGGGTATTTTGGCAATCAACTTATGAACGTGTAGGAGTTTGAGTAATCGGGAGACCCGGGAACTCTGTCGGCGAATGGTGTTGGGATCTTTGGTTTGAGGGAAGAGCTGGATGCGTATATTCCGATTCCGAAAACCCATAATAGAGTACTCTCCACGTAAAACGGACAAGAACAGCTGAAGGTCCATTTTCGCAACGGGATTGAATCCACGAAAGGATTTCCCATTGTGGCGAACCCTGCGGCCTATGTTGATAAGATGTTGTTGGGCTTTTTGGGGGTCATCAACCGCTGAAAGTGCGTCAAGATAACGTCCATTGGCGGCAAGGCTGACTTCAGCATAGCGGTAGAGATTGGCAACCCCCTTGGCCATAGGAAACCAGCCGGTTACCTCCTGGCCATTTCTTCGACCCCGACGGCGAACTTTGAATTCATAAGGGCGATTGATAACGGTTTCGATGC
>JAIPDZ010000220.1 GCA_021737425.1 Deltaproteobacteria bacterium | reverse complement strand
TTGTCCTGATCCAGGACGCCGTCCACATGCATCAGGAGATTCAGACTGAAATCCCCGCAGCGGAAGTGGGAAGGCATCTTGTCCAGGTGGTACAAGAGTCCCCGGATTTCAGATACGATTTCCGAGTCGCTCAGGGGTGTAAACCGGCCATGGGCGGCCATGTCCGCCATGGGGGAGTGGGGAGGCAGGGCAAAGGTGCGGACCCGAATGAAATCGGGCCGGATTCGGTTTAACACCCGGGCGGTCTCCACGGCATGTTCGTGGGTCAGGGCCCTGCCGCCCACGCCGGGGAGAATATATTCGGACAGGCCTATGCCGGCCGCCATCACATGCTGGCCCCCCTTGACCATATCTTCAGGGCTCTCTCCCTTTTGAATCAGTTTGAGTACATTTGAAGAACCGCTTTCAAGCCCGGTGTGGATCCGTTTCAAGTCGGCTTCTTTGAGGGCCTTGAGGGCCTTTACGCCCTTGTTCTTGAGGCTCTTGGCCCGGGCGTAGGACGTGATCCGATGGATGTTGGGAAAGGCCGCTTTCAGATACCCAAGAATGTCTAAGAGTTCTCGGGTGGGAAGGATCAGGGAGTCCGCATCCTGCAAAAAGGCGGTGGTGATTTGGGACCCTCTCGGACCGTGGTGCCTTTTCATTTCGTCAATGTCTTTTTGAATCTCAGAGACCGTCCGTCTGGAAAACTGGGTTCCCTTATAGGCCGGGCAAAAGAGACACCGGTTCCAGGGGCAGTTTCGTGTCACCCGGACCAAAAGACTGCCCGCCTCACTGGGCGGTCGAATGACCCCTTGCTCAAACATATTATGATTCTCCTTTACGGGCTGGGATGGGCACGGTCAGGCGGTTTTAACCCCATAAACCCCGTCTGACCGCATAGATTTAAGTTTATTTCAAAATAACATAATCACGCAGGCCCCATGAATCAACTCCTTCCAGCACTCTCATGCACCTGCACGCTGTCCTTCAGCGTCAGCGGGAATTATTCGAGGCTCAAAAGCCATATTGACAACCGTCTGGTGAGGTGGTACGGTTCCACCCCTCCACATGGAGGGATGACACCGAAAGGATAGAGGGGGCGTAATGAACTTTCAAGAATTGATCTCTGCCCTGCAGACCTATTGGGCTGAGCGGGGTTGCCTGATCCAGCAACCCTATGATCTGGAAGTGGGGGCCGGGACCTTTAATCCGGCAACCCTTTTGCGGGCCCTGGGTCCCGAGCCATGGGCCGTGGCCTATGTGGAACCCTCCCGGCGGCCCACGGACGGAAGGTACGGGGAGAATCCGAACCGGCTGGGCCATTATTACCAGTATCAGGTGATCCTCAAGCCGTCTCCCCTGGCGGTCCAGGACCTTTATTTGGAGAGTCTAAAGGCGTTGGGAATCGATCCCTTGGATCATGACATCCGTTTTGTGGAAGATGACTGGGAGTCCCCCACCCTGGGCGCCTCGGGTCTCGGGTGGGAGGTCTGGCTGGACGGAATGGAGATTACCCAGTTTACCTACTTCCAGCAGGCGGGAAGCCTGAGACTGGATCCCGTGTCCGTGGAGATTACCTATGGCCTGGAGCGGATCGCCATGTATCTTCAGGAAAAGGAAGATGTCTACGATCTCATGTGGAACGACGCGGTCCGCTACGGCGATGTTCACCAAAAGGGAGAATGGGAATTTTCCACCTATCATTTTGAGATGGCGGACGTGGACACGCTCCTTAGGATGTTTGACCTGTACGAGGCCGAGGCCTTGCGGATCAGCAAACAGGGATTGGTCCTTCCGGCTTATGATTATTGCCTCAAGTGTTCCCATACCTTTAATATCTTAGATGCCCGGGGAGCCATCAGCGTCACCGAAAGGACGCAATATATCGATCGAATCCGGGCCCTGGCCCGGCTGGCTGCCAAGAATTATCTGGTTCAGCGGGAAGAGCTGGGGTTCCCACTCATGCGATTGGGCGAGGGGGGTCCCTTGGGGGCGCACGCATAACCGACTATGGACGGGGAATAATGATTTTGGCTGAGCTCCTTTTGGAAATCGGAACCGAAGAGATTCCTTCAGGTTACCTGGATGAAGGATTAAAGGCGTTTAAAGGGTTGGCCCAAAAGTGCCTTGAAGACAACCGGATACGGCTGGAGGGCAATCTCGAGACCCATGGTACCCCGCGCCGGCTGGTCCTGGTGGGGAGGGGGATTTCAAAGACCCAGGAAGACCTGATCCAGGAGATCACCGGTCCTCCCCTGCAGGTGGCCTATGACGATGCGGGAAAGCCCACTCAGGCAGCCCTGGGATTTGCCCGCAAAATGGGTGTTTCCGTGGAGGAACTGGGATCCATTCAGACGCCCAAAGGGGAGTATGTGCATATCCGTCGACAGGTCCCGGGTCAAGCAACCGATGTCCTGTTAAAGGAGCGCTTGCCCGAAGTGATTGCCGCCATACCGTGGCCCAAATCCATGCGATGGGGAGATGTGGGGTTCTCCTTTGTCCGTCCCATTCACTGGGTGTTGTGTCTGTTTGATGGGAAGGTCATCCCCTTTGAAATGGCAGGGCTCACCAGCGGCCGAACCACCCGGGGGCACCGATTTATGGCTCCGGAGCCCATTGAGGTGACAGGGGTTGCGGACTATGTGGAGAAGATGAGACCGGCCTGGGTTGTGATCGATCCGGATGAGCGGGAGATGCGGGTGGAAGAGATGGTCAGGGAGGCGGCCCAAACCGTAGGGGGAAGTCCTGCGGACGACCCTGAATTGAGAAAGACCGTAACCCATCTGGTGGAATATCCCTGTGCCGTATGCGGCAGCTTTGATCACGCCTTTTTATCGCTGCCCGATGAGGTCCTGATTACCGCCATGAAGGAACACCAGAAATATTTCGCCGTGTACGATCATGACGGAAAACTGATGCCCCACTTTGTGGCCGTCAACAATACGGTGCCAAGGGAGGCGTCGGTGGTGCAGAGGGGGCACGAGCGGGTGCTGCGGGCCAGGCTGACGGATGCGGATTTCTTTTATAAGGAGGATCGGAAAAGACCCCTCCTGGACCGTCTCGAGGATTTAAAGCGGGTGATTTATCAGACCGAACTGGGGACCTCCCATGACAAGGTGGCACGCTTCACCCGGCTTTCCGAATACCTGGCCTCAACGCTCCTCCCCGAAAAAGTGGATGAGGTGAGACAGATCGCCCGACTGTGCAAGTGCGACCTGGTCACCCTTATGGTGTCCGAGTTTCCCTCCCTTCAGGGGGTTATGGGGAAGGCCTATGCCGAGGCGGAGGGATATCCCGAAGAAATCGCCTCAGGGATTTATGAACACTACCTCCCCACCCGGGCCGGCGGAAGCCTTCCAGGGTCCGGGACAGCGGCCGTTGTGAGCATCGCGGATCGAATGGATACCATTGCCGGGTGTTTCGCCGTGGGCCTGGAGCCCACAGGGAGTGCGGATCCCTTTGCCCTTCGCAGACACGCCCTGGCCATTATTCGGATCATCGAGGGAATGAAATGGTCCCTGTCGTTGACCCAGTTTATAGACAAGGCCTTGGATCTTTTGAGCGAAGGCATCTCCTTTGATAAGGAATCCATCCGTTTGAAAGTCATCACCTTTATGCGAGAGCGGTATAAGAATATGATGCTGAGCTCGGGTTATGGTTCGGACCTCACTGAGGCGGTGATATCGGCTGGGTTTGATGATATCCGGCCCCTCAGGGCAAAGCTCGATCAACTCAAGGCGTTTTCCGAAGCATCTGATCAGTTTCACGGATTGGCCCTGACGGTCAAGCGGGTAAAGAACATTCTCAAGAACCAAAAGCGCCTATTCAGGGTGGACCCCAATCTTTTTAGAGAACCTTCGGAATTGGCCCTGTGGAAGACTTTTCAAACCCTGAGACAGGATATCCGCCACGTCCTTGAACAGGAGGCGTTTTCCGAAGCCCTGTCGCTCATGGTCCAGTTCAAGGCGCCCGTGGACACGTTTTTTGATCAGGTGGAAGTACTGACCCAGGAGAGCCGGCCGTTGCAGGAAAACCGAGTGGGCATGTTGCAACAGATTTCACGGCTCATGGACCGTATGGCCGATTTTTCTCAATTCTCCATCTAAGGGTTTTTGGGGGGATTTGCCTTTTTCAGTATTTCCGGCCCCGCGTTTTGATTCGACTGATGGAAATGTCTCCCATAGTGTTCAGAAAGCCGGGCATTTTCGTCCAGCCAGTAGCGGAGGGAAAAGGCGATAAGCCGTTTTCCCCTGAAAAGCTCATGGACCACTGCGAGACGTTCGTGAAATTGATCCGGTGGAACAGCCTTGCCGCTGAATCCAGGTCCGGGCAACTCATCATTAAAGAGTTCTACCACCCAGTACAATCGACGGTCATGTCCGGCTGTCTCATGCAGCATATCATGGTATTTTTGCGTGGTGCATAGATCGGTCCGCCCGGTGCCCAGCCCATCCTGAACCAGCAAAAGGCAGTCAGCATCCCTGAGCAGCCGCCCACAGAAAGCGGCATAGGCCTCAGGGGAGGTTGCTTCAGTAAAAAAGCTGGAGACGGCGACGGACTTGTGCCTGTCCAGGCGTTTCAGCCCGTTTCTAAGTCGGCGCAGGTGGGTATTGAGGAGTTGTTGCCGGTCCGGGGATTGCCAGTTGAGATCATCGATCTCCTCGGGCAGATACCAGCCGTGAAATGCCGGATGCTTTCCGTAACGGGCCACAAACATCCGGGCTGTATCCAGGCTTTTTGTTCGCAGGCTGCTGAGATAGCCTGTCAGATCAGGCAGGGGCAGGGGCAGGGCGTGAAAATAATCCGGATCACTGAACAGGCCCATGTAAATGTTGATACCGTGGGTGGCGGCACTGTCCAGGATGGCCGCGATTATGGGCTCTCCGGTCTTGAGGCGTGCATTTAAAAAGTCAGTGTCGCCATACCGGAGCCATTGAATGTACAGGGTGTCCAGGCCGTCCTGATGCAACCTGGACATCCGCTGGTCCCAGTCCGAAGGGGTGAGGGCCAGATCTTCCCGCCAGGGCTGATAAAATATGCCTTTGAGGGGGCTGTTCCGGCCAAATGCTGGTGCAGTACCCGCAAAAAAAGCGGCCGTGAGCAACAGCCCCAGGGCGTGTTTAAAAGTGCATTTCATATTTGAGCCGAACCGTGTGTTCATCCTTGCTGTTGCCTGCCAGCTGCTGTCTGCCTTCCAGGGTAATCCGACTGAGGAGGCGATGGGCGTGATACCGCCCCTGGAGTCCCCAGATGGCCAGTGTGATCCCCACCCCCGCATCAATCCAGGTATTTCCGTCACTGTCCACCGCACCACAGGTTAAATAGGGGACCAGGCCCCAGGCATCCCGTAACGTAAAGGCCCTTCCCCAGTTGAGGTTGGAGGTGAGGTAATGCTGGCCGCTCTTAAGGAGATAGGCCCCGTCCAGGTACAGGTCGTAGTAGTTCCAGGCCGTTTGAGTGGGATGCCAATATGCCCCTGTGCCGAAGGAGATGCTGGCGCGTGCCATCCAATCATCCTGGGTATCGCTCCCCACCTTGAACATCCTTTCCATGGAGAGACGCAGGTTATAGTCTCCCAGGGGTTTTACGCTGAGGCCCAGCCCTGCCTGGGTCAGATCTTTTTCCACTGCCAAGGACCGATTCTGATTGGCCCATAGCAACCGTCCATGTACCGAAATATCGGTCTTCTGGGGTCCAAGGCCCTGGGCCACGCGGTAATCCGTTGAAAGGATACCGAAGCCGGAATAGCTGGTATTGGCGATGAGACTGGGCTGGGGACCGAATCGGCTGTTGTCTATGCGCATGACCTCTGCAAAGTTGACATGCCATTGCCGGTTGATGTTGTCAAGCGTCTGCTGGATGCGGTAGATCTTCTTGACTGTTTTGGGGTCCTCGGTCCCCGGCCGATCCGCGTAATGATCAATCACATCCTTGAAGGCCTGGGTGGCGGCCTGGTGGTTCCCGGCCTTTAGCTCGGCGTACCCCAGCCCCTCATATAGGGATATGTCATCGGGATCCGTTTGAATGGCCTGTCTGAAGGCGGTAGCGGCTTGGGCGGGTTTCCCGGTCTCCGCAAGGAGATAGGCGAGAGAGGCCCGGTATCGGCCTTTGTCCGGCTCCAGTGTCAATGCCTGCCGAAAGGCGTGTATGGCTGAGGGTTTCTTTCCCTGGCGGATGTAGGTGTATCCTAACTGTCCCCAGATCTGCGCTGTTTCCCAGTGAGAAAGGGATTTTTGATAGTCTTCGGCAGCGGCCGTCAAATCCCCTGTGTGTTCGGTGGCCATCCCCTTGAGGGCCCAGAATTGGGAGGCCTTTTTCCGGTCAAGGCCCTGGGGGTCGATCTTAGATAACAGATGAAGCGCCTTTTGGTCATGGTGTTGTTCAAAAAAGAGGTGTGCCATTTTGAGTGCAAGGTCCGGGTTGAACTTCTGTCTGAGCGCCATCTCGTATTGGGCAAGGGCCTGATCTTTATCGCCCATTTTTTCATATAAGGCCCCTAGCCCCACCTGAAAGCTGTCAGTGGCAAGCTCGGGCCTAAGCCGGGCCGCTTCCTTTAAATATTTTATTGCCTGACCCGGCTTATCCTCTTTTTGATAGCAGTAGCCCAAAATGAGGCGGGCATGGACGGATTTCGGAGACTGGTTGATCAGCTGCTTTGCCGCCAACATGGCCTCGGTACACATCCCGAGATCATATGCCAGGGTGGCTACATGCTCCAGCTGTTCCGGGCTCATGGATACCCATTGAGCCAAGTCGCTGACCATGCGTTTGGCGCGATCCTCCTGATGGGCCAGCCTTTCCAGATGGATGAGCCCCACCGTGAAGGCAAATCGCTCATCCTCCGGAAGGCCTAAGAAAGGATAGGCGGTTTCAAGGGCCTTGATTTTCTTTTGCAGATGATGCCCGGTAAACAGCCCGGCCGGTACGGGTAACTGGGTTTTATCATGATCTTTTGTTTCCAAAATCCGGGCCTCATTCATCATGACCTTGAGATAGAGGGGCCAGTCCTTCTCCTTTTCCAGCAGATAGAGGAGTTGATGGGTCAGGTGGAGGCGCTCGGACGGGATGCCCTTAAAGTGTTTCCACAGGGGATAGAGCTGGCGGCTGGCATCGGCGTATCGATTCTCCTTTTCATAGACCTTTGCCAGTTCCTTTTGAAGGGTCTTCGAAGGGTGTTCACGGATCTCCGCCTTAAGCCATTTTGCGGCCCGGTTATAGGCCTTCAGGTGAATGAGGCGTTCTACGGCCATCTGATATAGCGGAGCATTCTCTTTGACCGTTTGTATGCCTGTAGCCAGGACCTCAAATTCCCGGTGGGTATCTCCGGCCTTGTTGTAGAGGGTGGCCATGCGCAGCCAGTATGAGCTGGTACGGCGTTCCTCTTTACTGCCCTTTAGATAGAGCAGGTCCGCGGCCTTCCGGTAGTGTCCCAGTTTCTCCAGTAAATTGACCTTGTGTTTGAGAACCCCGCCGCGGGAAGGGAGCGACGCGATCATGTCATAGGCACTTTCAATATGATTGTGTTGCGCCAGCAGATTGGACCAGTAAATCCGGGT
>JAIPDZ010000219.1 GCA_021737425.1 Deltaproteobacteria bacterium | reverse complement strand
CCCGGAATACTGGGGATTCTTATCGCCGGATTTTTCGCCGCGTCCATGTCCAGCATCGACAGTGCGCTCAATTCACTGAGCGCCGCCACCTATCGGGATTTCCTCTCCTTGTTGTTCCCCGGATTGTCGGATATATCCGATGCCCAGGAGGTGCGCCTGTCCCGCTGGTTAACAGTCTTCTGGGGGATTATCGCCACCGGATTTGCATTGAAAATGATCGGCGGATCTGAAACCGTGCTGGAACTGGTCAATAAAATCGGGTCAGCCTTCTACGGCCCCATCCTGGCCGTTTTCTGGCTGGGGATGCTGACCCGTCGGAGTTCGGAAACAGGCGCCATCTCCGGGCTGGCAGCGGGGGTGGGGGTCAATATCCTGGTGTGGCAATTCTACGGCAGTGCCGTCTCCTGGCTGTGGTGGAATGTGTTGGGTTTCTTGGTCTCCTTCGGGGTCGGTTACGGATTGAGCTTTATATGGGCTTCCACAGGCCCTCATGAAGAATTTATTCTGGATGTGCACCAGATTGTGAAGGGATTTGTCTCGCAAAAAAGATATTATGTTGCCCTGCTAATGGTTTTTCTGACCATTCTGGGGTTGAGCTTCATGTTACAGGCCATGCTGATTCAGTGTCTAAGTTGATTGATTCTGCCCACGGCCGTCAATAGAGGAGCCCCATTAGACATCCGGTCATACAGGTGGCAAGGGTGCCGGCCACAATGGATTTGAGGCCCAGGGCCACGATTTCAGGCCTTCTCTCCTTGACCATGGCCCCCATGCCCCCGATCATGATGCCCAAAGACCCCAGATTGGCAAATCCGCACATGGCATAGACCATGATCAGACGGCTCCTTTCACTCAGGGTCCCTTGGGGCAGGGCGGCCAGGTCCAGGTAGGCCAGAAATTCGTTCAGGATGGTTTTGGTGCCCATTAAGGCCCCGGCAGCAGGGGCCTCGGCCCAGGGGATGCCCATGAGCCAGGTGACCGGGGCCATGATGTACCCCAAAAGCCTCTGAAAGGTGATGGGTTCTCCGGCCCAGTAAGGGAGGTAGGCGAGGAGCATGTTGAGCAGATGGACCAGGGCCACAAAGACCACCAGCAGGGCCACGATGTTTAAGAGGAGTTCGATTCCGGCCAGGGTCCCCCGGGTAACCGCATCCATGACACTGTCGGCCCCCCTGGGCACCTTTACCGGACTCTGGTCACTAAATGATGTCTCCGGGATCATCAGCTTGGATACGGTGATGGCGGCCGGTGCGCTGACAATGGAGGCGATAAGCAAATGCCCCAGTATATCCGGAATGGCGTGGCGGAGAAGGGAGGCGTAGAGCACCATCACCGTACCCGCAATGGTGGCCATGCCGCAGGTCATGAGGGTAAAGAGCGCACTCCTGGAAATCTGGGACAGATAGGGCCTGATGAGAAGGGGGGATTCCACCATACCCACGAACACATTGGCCGCACTGCCCAGCCCTTCCACACCCCCGATGGCAATGGCCCGCTGTAAGATCCATGAAAAGCCGTTTACCACCACCGGGATGATCCGCCAGTAGAAAAAGAGGGCGGAGAGTGCACTCATGACCAAGACCAGGGGAAGCCCTCGAAAGGCCAGAATGTAGCTGGCGCCGGGGATCTCGGGGTCGAAGGGGAGATCGCCGCCTCCCAGGTAGCCGAACACAAAGGCGGTCCCGGCCCGGGTGGATTCCTCTAAGGCCTGAACCGCCTGGTTCAACCCCAAAAAAATCTCCCGGCTCCCGGGGAATTTGAGCAGGAACAGGGCCAGGATGAACTGCAGTGCGAGCCCCGGGAGCACGGTTCGAAAGCGAATGTTCCTTCTGCTTTCAGAAAAGAGCCATGCCAGAAAGGCCAGGGCGAAGAAACCGGTGAGGCTTTGTAATCGAGGCATATAGGGACAACGACGGCTGGAGTTAAACCAAACCCCGGCTCTGGATCGGTCAAGAGTCCCTTCTCCTGCCGGGGCGCCGTAGATGGTATACGCGGAGGGCGTGCCTTGTCAACAGAGGAGCTTGTGGGATTACGGCACGGCGGACGATTTCCGTTTGACAATAAAAAGGTATCCCCTTATAGTCTCGGGCTTACCTCTGCAGATAAAGATCCCTCGGGACCGGGCCGTATGAAGGGGGGCGCCGGGTCCCTGGGGCCGATGTAGAGTCTTGGATCACAACTTCTATGCAAAAAGCGAAGATGTTTTGTTGAAGGTAAGCCATTTGATTCATTGGAAGAAGGTGTCAGGTTTCCCCGCAGATAGCGATAGCGGGATCTTCGACTGGTGTCAGGTGTCAGCAAACCCAAATTCTGAAACCTGAACACTGACACCAGAACACTTTTTGTTCCCGCTTGTCCGGATTAGGGGGAAGGATAAAAGACCGGAACAGCCATGTCCTATTGAGAGAACACGGAGGAGAAGTTTTGAAGCATCTTTTTTCGCCTTTTGAGATCAAGACCTGCCGTCTCAAAAACAGGATTGTGATGCCGAGCCTGGCATCTTTTTTGATTGAAAACGACGGATCCATCACTGACAAAGCCGTGGAACACTACCGATTGAGGGCAGCCGGCGGACCGGCCATGGTGATTATGGAGGCGTGTGCGGTCTCACCGGAAGGAATCGTGTCCCCGCACCAGGCCAGGATATATGAGGATCGGTTTGTGGAGGGGCTCAAAAGCATTGCCCAGGCCATGAAATCCGAGGGCGCCATACCTGCGGTTCAACTCCACCATGGGGGACGGCAGACCTCGACCAAGGTCATCAAACAGCAGCCGGTGGCCCCTTCACCGCTCCCGTGTCCCAGCATTCGGGGCGAGGTGACCCCCCTGGACATCGACGGCATTCAGAGGCTGGTCTCAGAATTTGGCGATGCCGCAGAGCGGGCCGTTCAGGCAGGGTTCGAGCTCATTGAGATCCACGGGGCCCACGGATACCTCGTGAATCAATTCCTCTCCAGGTTTTCCAATATCCGGGAGGACGCCTACGGAGGGGATATCGCGGGCAGGACCCGATTCGCCCGGGAAATCGTCGCCGAGGTCAGAAGGCGGGTAGGCGGGGATTTTCCCATCTCCTTTAAGATCAGCGCCATGGAGTTCGTGAAGGATGGCCTTGACGTTGATGAGAGTATTGAGATCCTGAAGATCCTGGTGGATGCGGGCATCGATGTTGTCCAGGTGTCGGCAGGGAATGACGCCACCCCTGAATGGATCTCTCAGCCCATGTTCATGGAAAAGGCCTGTCTGACCGGGTACGCCGAGGAGATCAAAAAGGCGCTGGAGATCCCCGTCATGGCGGTGGGAAGGATCAATGATCCTGTCCTGGCGGATCGAATTGTAGGGGAGGGGAAGGCGGATCTGGTTTGCATCGGCCGGGGATTGCTGGCCGACCCGGAGATGCCCAAAAAGGCCCAACAGGGCCGGGTGGAGGATATCCGGACCTGTATCGCGTGCAATACCTGCATGGAATCCATTTTCAGAAGGGGCCGGGTGGAATGCCTGGTAAACCCGGCCCTGGGGCGGGAAAAGGAGATGGCGTTTCATCCTGCCGAAACACCCAAAAAAGTGATGGTGGTGGGTGCAGGCCCCGGCGGTTTGAATGTGGCCTGGGTGGCGGCCCGACGGGGACATGATGTGCATCTGTTTGAAAAACAGGGTATTGTGGGCGGGCAGCTGGTCCTGGGAAGCGTTACCCCCTATAAAAGGGAACTTCAAAATCTGATCCGGTTCCAGAAACGCCAGATCGAAAGATTCAACGTCAACTGTCACCTGAACACCGAAGTGACCCCGGAAATGGTCCAGGCCGAAGCGCCTGACGTGGTGATCCTGGCCACCGGCTCGGTCCCTGCCTTTCCACCGGTGGAGGGCATAGACGGGGAAGCGGTGGTATCGGTTCACGAGATCATGGGCAATGATCATTCAGGCCCGAAAAGGACCATCGTGGTCGGCGGTGGGCCCACGGGCTGTGAGGTGGCCCTTCACCTCTCGGACGCAGGCAGCCCGGTGACCATCGTGGAAATGCTCCCCAAAATCGGTATCGGCCTGGAAAGCATGACCAAAAAGATCCTGTTGGGCAGGCTCCAGGAAAATCACGTCGAGGTGAAGACCGAATGCACCCTCAAGCGGGTGGAGCCGGGGGGGGTGGTTATGGTGGATAAGGACGATGCCTCCCACTTTATTGAAGCGGAAAAGGTGGTGATCGCCATCGGTACCCGGCCGCATACCCGGCTATATGAACAGATCAAGGATTTGGGCATCGAGGTCCACCGCATCGGGGATTGCCTGGAACCCAGGAGCGCCAAGGCGGCCATCTATGAGGGAGGGGTGCTGGGGCGGAACCTATAGGGTGTCAGGTTTCGGGTTTCAGGAGGGTCGGGGAATGCAGCCTTGTTGGATGGGTCGTTATTTGGCCTTCAAGGTGTCGTAGGCCGCCTGGATCTCTTTAAAGCGGATTTCGGCCAATTCCCTGAACTCTTCCCCGAGATGGAGGACCTTGTCAGGGTGATATTGCCCTGCGAGACGATGGTAGGCCTTTCTGATCTCCTCCTGGGAGGCGTTTCTCCCTACGCCCAGGACCGTGTACGGGTCCTTGCGGGCTTCGGCTTTTTTGTTCGGGTCTTGGCCGGTTTCCTGATGGGAGGTGTGCTCAGCCTCCGGATCATATCCTTCGTAGCGGTATCGTCTTTTTCTATAGACATACAGGTACCACCACAAGAGCCCCAATACAATGAGATCATCCAGCCATCCCACGCCCACAAAGAGGTCGGGAAAGAGATCGTACGGGGACAGGGCATATAAAATGCCCAGCACAATGAGCAGAAATTTCATGATTTCCCGGCTTCTTTGATGAGATCCTCTGCGTGTTTGTGGAGAAATTTGTCCAAGTCCGCTTCCCAGTCCACCATGGCATCGTTGCCCTGTTTCCGAGAGTAGCGGTTTTCCAGGAGGTAATTGACGGGTCCGAACCCATCATCTGTCTCTTTTATGCTGCAGGCCTCGATCGGGGCCTTTATCCCTAACTTGTCCAGGACAGACACGGCATACTCAAATCGGCTGCAATAGCCGTTGGCAGTGGCATGGTAGGTTCCCCTTCCCTGGTTTGTTAAAAGCGATTGTATCTGAACGGCGAGACGATGGGCCCACGTGGGAGACCCATACTCGTCGTCCGGGACCTTCATGACCTCGGGGTTTTTTTGACGGGCCCACCGCACCAGGGATTTGATGAAATTATGTCCGTGGATGCCATAGATCCAGTGGGAACGCAGGATAATATAATTGGGTGAGTTTTCTCTGACAGCGGTCTCACTTTCCAGCTTGCTCTTGCCATATGCGGAGAGGGGACTGGGGGTGTCATCTTCAAAATAGGGCTGGGGCATGGGTTTGTGCCCGTCAAATATCTCTCCGCAGGAGATATGGACGATCTGGCACCCGAACCTTGCGGACGCCTGGGCCAGGTTTCTGGGCCCTTCCACATTGATCTTCCGGACTGCGAACTCATCCTTTTCGCAGGTCTCCATATCCGTCAGGCCCACACAATTTAAAATGACATCGGGCGCGATGTCATCGAGCATTTCTATGACCATATCCCAACCCGTGATATCCAATGTTTCCCTGTCCGGGCAGAATACCTCGTGGTCCTGGCTGAAAACCGTTTTGCACTCACTTCCCAACATGCCGCTGCTTCCGGTAATGAGTATTTTCATCTTGATCCTCTCTCAACAGTATGGTAAAGGCCTCCCCCGTGTCCCTTGGCCGAGGCTGCATTACGGGGGGCATTTCAATTCAGTTAAACTTAATACATAAACCGAAAAAATCCACCCGATCTTTCCACCCTTTTCCCTTTTACCTCATTTTCATAAAGATTTCAAGATTCTAAGCTTGCGTAGAGAGGATATCTCATGTATTTTAGGGCAGGTTATGTGGCTGATACCCTACAAAAATCCTTGGACACCCATGCATCAGACATGACAAAATATTCCTGTTCCGCCACCTGCATCCAGGCAATGGTTCTCCTGCTGGTCCTCTCCGGGGCGTCCATGGCCCGCCAGGGTCAAGATCCGGTCGGGGCACTGAAGCCTGCGGTGGATGAACAGGTCCTCAAGGGGATCCATCTCCTTTACAACCGCCAATTCGATGAAGCCGAGGCCCTCTTCCAGGCGGTAAAAGCCCGATTTCCCGGAAAACCGGCCCCTTGCTTCTACCTTGCCATGGTATCATGGTCTCGGCTCACGGCCGGTTTTTGGTGCCCTGCCATGGTTGGCCAGTATAAGGAGCGGATCGATCAGACCGTGGCCGTGGCCCGGGCCCGTATTACAGAAGGAAAGGGGGACAGCTTTACCTATTTCTATCTCGGCGGGGCCCTGGGATTTGACGGCCGTTTCGAATTGATGAAAGGAAACTGGATTACCTCCTTTTTTCTGGCCTCGGACGCCATAGAGGCCCTTAAGACCTGTCAAGAGATGGATCCGGACAATAAAGATGTGCTCCTGGGACTGGGTACCTTTGACTATTATACGGCCAGGCTTTCCGGTGTCCTGAAATTCTTGACCTACTTTCTTCTGCACAAAGGCGACAAGGAGGAGGGGTTGAGGAAACTCACCATAGCCGCCCATGAGGCTGTCTACTCGGCCACCGAGGCCAAGAGCATGCTCCTTCATATCTATCTTTTTTTGGAAAATGATCTGGTGAAGGCCCTGTCCATTTCAGAAGACCTGTCTGAAACCTATCCCTTAAACTCCCGTTTCAGGGTTCTCCAGGGCGTCAGCTGCATTAGACTGGGGAAGGATGCGCAGTACAGGGAGATCGTAAGCGGGCTGAAAGAACAGGGACGTCACAGTAAGGCAAAAGAGGCGGCCGCGGCCTGGCGCAAGCGGGCCTTATACCTGGAATCCATCGCCGACCTCTTTGGCCGGGACTACGCCAATGCCCGGATCAAGCTGTGGGAGATACTGGCCTCCCAGGACCCTGAACACGACCCGGCCATGATTGCCTGGCCCCGGATCAAACTGGGGATGAGTTATGATCTGGAAGGCGACCGGGATCGGGCCATGGAATTCTACGAGCAGGTGCTGGACATGACAAATGCGGCGGGGGCCCAGTTTTTGGCCCAAAAGTTGAGCAAAAAGCCGCCCCGGAAAGAGGATCCATTTCTAGGGTATTAGAATCTTGATTTGTACCTGGCCACTCATTTGGTTGCGGTTATTAGAGTCTTAGATTGAAACTTCTATGCAGAAAGCGAAGATGTTTTGTTGAGGTTAAAGCCTTTGAATTATTAGCGATAAAGGTGTCAGGTGTCAGGTTTCGGGTGTCAGGGTTTATTGTTTGCTGAAACCTGAAACCTGAACACTGTCGCTGATTTGGTTGCGGCCGTAGGCCTGCATTGGGCCTTTTTATATTGAATGTAAACAGGATCAACAATTTTTCGGTTCTCAGGATGCCGGACCATTTGACCGGCATCTGAAACCCGGAATCTGAAAACAAATGACCCACGCCTTCCACAGATTGATTCTCCTCCTGTTCGTGGCCCTCCTGGTCCCCGGATGCGCCCGAATGGCCCTGTATGCCGCCCCCGAACTGGTGCCCAACATGACCGGGGCCTTTTTTGAGGAATGCGACGCCAGCCTGGCTCAGGAGGCCTTGCCCGCGGAGCTGAAG
>JAIPDZ010000218.1 GCA_021737425.1 Deltaproteobacteria bacterium | reverse complement strand
AAAATCGCCTCCTTTGTCTCCAAGGGATTGAAAGAGGCGGGATTTGCCGTGGATGTGGCGAGAGATGGCGTGGACGGGCTGCACCTGGGGCTGACCGAGCCCTATGACGTCCTGGTGGTGGATCTCATGCTCCCCGGCCTGGACGGCCTGTCCTTAATCGAGCAACTTCGCCAAAAGGGCGTCCGGGCCCCTGTGCTGATTCTCAGCGCCAAGCGGAGTGTGGATGACCGGGTCAAGGGGCTTCAGACCGGTGGTGACGACTACATGACCAAGCCCTTTTCCTTCTCCGAGCTCCTGGCGCGCATCCAGGCCCTGATCCGGAGAGCCACGCAAACATCGGAGCCTTCCACCCTGAGTGCCGGAGACCTGACCATGGATCTACTGACCCGGGAGGTAATGCGCGGCACGGAAACCATCCCCCTGCCGGCACGGGAGTTTGCCCTTCTGGAATACCTCCTGCGCAACCAGGGCCGGATCGTCTCCAAGACCATGATCCTGGAGCATGTGTACGATTACAGTTTCGACCCCCAGACCAATGTGGTGGATGTCCTGGTCCACCGGCTCCGGAGTAAAATCGACAAAGGCTTTGCTGGAAAACTGATCCATACGGTCCGGGGCATGGGATATGTTCTCAAGACAGGGTAAAAAGGCGGGCATCACCTTCAGCATGAAGCTGAGCATCCTGTATGCCCTGTTTTTTGCAGTCAGCGCGGTGGGTCTGTTCGGGGTGGCCTATTATCTCATGGAGGACTTTGCGGAGCAGCGGGAACGGGAAATTATTCGGGACCGGATCGAGGAATACCGGGCATGGTACCAAGAGGGGGGACTCAGGGCCCTGAAGGCCCGCTTTGAGCGACAGGCCAACCGCTCCCCGGATATCCTATTTGTACGGGTGGTGGGCCCCTTGAACCAGGTCCTCTTTGTGAGCCTCCCCAACGGGGCCAAGGGGCTTGATGCAGAAAAGCTAAAACCGTTCAGGCGCCTGGAGAAAGACTTCTGGATCTCTATCCAGGATCAGGCCGAGAAAAGTGCCTGGACCGTGGGCATGGCCCCCTTGCCCGGCGGGCTGACCCTCCAGGTGGGCAAAAGCGCCACCCAGGTCCACGAACTGTTGTCCTACTTTAAGGGCCTTTTTTGGGCCTTTGTCATCCCCATTCTCCTTCTGGCCGTTTTCGGGGGAGGGTTTCTGACATTTCGGGCCATTCGTCCCATCCGTCGCCTGATACAGACCGTTCAGCATATCCTGCGGACCGGTGAGATGAGCCTGCGCGTGGAAGAACAGGCCGAGGGGGGAGAGATGAACCAGTTGGTGAGCCTGTTCAACCAGATGCTGAACCGAAACCAAACCCTTATTCAGGCCATGCACAACTCACTGGACAATGTGGCTCATGACCTCAGAACCCCCATGACCCGCTTGCGGGGGGTTGCGGAACTGGCCGTTCAAAACCCGCGAGATCAGAAGGCCTGTCAGGAGGCCCTGGCCGACTGCATGGAGGAATCCGAACGGGTCTTGACCATGCTCAACACCCTCATGGACGTGGCTGAGGCGGAAACCGGCGTCATGCGCCTGGAGAGGGAGTCGGTCCATGTGGCGGACATGATCGGCCACGTGGCGGACCTGTACGAGGTGGTGGCGGAAGAGAAAGGGGCGACCCTCAAGACCCATACCCCTTCGGACCTTGTCATTCGGGCCGATCGCACCCGCCTCGGGCAGGCGGTGGCCAATCTCGTTGACAATTCCCTCAAATATATTGGAGAAGGGGGTACAATCGAAATATCCGCCGGCCTCAACCATGGGATGGCGGTCATTTCCGTCACAGATGACGGACTGGGGATCCCCCCCGATGAAATCAACCAAATCTGGGACCGGCTTTATCGCGGAGATCACAGCCGGTCCGAACGGGGGCTGGGCCTGGGATTGAGTTTTGTAAAGGCCATTGTGGAGGCCCATGGGGGGTCTGCGGACGTGAAAAGCCGGGTGAACCAGGGGACCACCTTCAGCATCCGCCTCCCCGCATCCCCACAAGGAGGAGAAATGAGGTGCCAAACATCCGCAACTTCAGCATCATCGCCCACATAGACCATGGGAAATCCACCCTGGCCGATCGCCTGATCCAGATGAGCGGCCTGGTGGAGGACAGGAAATTCCGGGATCAGATCCTGGACAATATGGATATCGAGCGGGAACGAGGGATCACCATAAAAAGCCAGGCCATCACCCTCCCCTATGAGGATAAGACCGGCCGCACCTTTGCCCTGAACCTCATCGACACCCCCGGGCACGTGGACTTTTCTTACGAAGTCTCCAGGGCCCTGGCATCCTGTGAAGGGGTTCTCCTCCTCATAGACGCCGCGCAGGGCGTGGAGGCCCAGACCCTGGCCAACCTGTATGCGGCCATGGAGCATGACCTGGAAGTTATTCCGGTCATTAATAAAATCGACCTGCCCGCTGCGGATGTGGACCGGGTGAGGGAGGAAATAGAGATCGACCTGGGGTTGGATTCCGATACGGCCATCCTGTGCTCGGCAAAACAGGGGACAGGCATCGAAGCCGTGTTTGAGGCCATTGTTCACCGGATCCCGCCCCCGGCCGATAATAACAAGGCCCGGCTCAGGGCCCTCATTTTTGACGCCCATTATGATCCGTTTCGGGGAACCATCGTCAGTTGCAGGGTCTTTGAGGGGTGTGTCCGCCCCGGGGATACCATACGGCTCATGAACAACAACGCCCGGTATAAGGTGGAAGAGGTGGGCATATTCCGCCTGGCCAAAGAAGCCAGAAAGGAGCTCTGTGCCGGAGAGGTGGGCTATATCATCTCCGGTATCAAGCGGGTCAGCGACACCCGGGTCGGCGCCACCATTACCCTGGACCATGAGCCGGCGCCCGCTCCCCTGCCGGGATTCAGGGATATCCGGCCGGTGGTTTTCGCCTCCCTCTACCCGGTCGCCTCCGACGACTACCGGGCCCTGGCCGATGCCCTGGAAAAATATACCCTCAATGATGCGGCACTGACCTATCAAAAAGATTCCTCGGCCGCATTGGGGCTGGGGTTCCGCTGCGGGTTCTTGGGACTCTTGCACCTGGAAATCGTGCAGGAACGGCTGGAGCGGGAATTTGATCAGGCCATCGTCATGACCTCCCCCACCGTACAGTACCAGTTTCAACTCACCAGCGGCGATAGGGTCCTGGTGGACAATCCCCTGTATTATCCGGATCCAACCACCATTTTGCAGGGATTTGAACCCTACATCCGGGCCAGTATCCTCCTTCCGGAACGGTATATGGGTGTGGTCATGGAGCTGTGTACAGAGCGGCGGGGGGTCAATGCCCGGTTCAGCTATCCCACCGTGGGAAGGGTGGAAATCCGGTTTGACATGCCCCTGGGAGAGGTCATTTATGACTTTTATGATCGGCTCAAGACGGTTACCCAGGGGTATGGCTCCTTTGATTATGATCTTCTGGACCACCGGGAGAGCGATCTGGTGAAACTGGACATCCTGCTCAACGGCGAGCGGGTGGATGCCCTGTCCCAGATTGTCCATCGCGACGGGGCCAGATCGCGAGCCTTGCGGATCTGCAACCGGCTGAAAGAGGAGATCCCCAGGCATCTGTTCAAAATCGCGGTTCAGGGCGCCATAGGCGGTACCATCATCGCCCGGTCCACCATCGCGCCCTTCAGGAAAGACGTTACCGCAAAATGCTATGGCGGCGACATTACCCGAAAGCGGAAGCTCCTGGAAAAACAAAAGAAAGGGAAGAAGCGGATGAAAATGGTGGGTGCCGTGTCCATCCCCCAGAGCGCGTTTGTGGCGGTCCTCAAATCGGAAAATGAATGACCTATCCTCAATGAAACCCCTGGGGACCGGTTCCGATGACCTGACCGGCCACGGGGGTGATCGCCCCCCGTCTGCAGGCCTTTACGTCCATATCCCCTTTTGCCGCCAGAAGTGCCCCTACTGCGGTTTCTTTTCCGTCCCTTCCCCCGCCTTGATCCGGCCCTGGATGAAGACCCTGTTAAAAGAGATCCTTTTATATGAGGAGGGGTTCGGCCCGTTTGACAGCCTCTATTTGGGCGGCGGGACCCCCAGTCTTTTGAGCATCCCAGAACTCACCCGGATCATGACCCATCTTCGAGCCCACTTTCAATTCCGTCCGGATACTGAAATCACCCTGGAGGCCAACCCGTGCGACGTATCACCGGAAAAGCTCTGGGGGCTGAGGGAGTTGGGCGTGAATCGGATCAGCCTGGGGGTCCAGTCCTTTGACGCCCGGGCCCTGGCCTTTTTGGGGAGGCGACACACCGTTAGGGATGCTGAAAATGCGGTCCGGCATGTGAAAGAGGCAGGGTTTGACAATATCAGCCTGGATCTCATTTACGGGTTTCACGCCCAGCCCCTTCAGAGCTGGAAAGAGACCCTCCATCAGGCGGTCTCTTTTGCACCCGCCCATCTCTCCTGTTATGAGTTGACCATTGAAAACCGGACCTACTTTGGAAAACTGGTACAGACCGGTGGTTTATCCCCCCTCTCCCCGGATGAAGCGCGCACCTGCTTTCTGATCACTTCCCGGCTCCTGGAGGCGTACGGATACACCCATTACGAGATCTCCAGCTTTGCACGGCCTGAAAACCGGTATGCCCGTCATAACTGGAAATACTGGCGACATGCGCCCTACCTGGGACTGGGACCGTCGGCCCACTCCTTTGTAAACGGCAGACGGTGGTGGAATGTCCGATCTGTAAGAACCTACATGGCCCTGCTGAACCGGGATGAACGGCCGGTAGGGGGGGTCGAAGACCTTACAGAGTCCCAATTGAGGCTTGAAGCCGTTGCCCTGGGCCTGAGAACCCGTGAGGGGGTGGCCACGGACAGGATCGGCCCCAGCATGGAGGCCCAATCACGCCTCTCTCACCTTACGGACGCGGGATTTCTCGAGATCTGTAACGGAAGAGTCCGCCCCACCCGAAAGGGATTTCTGGTGGCGGATTATCTTCCTGCCTACCTGTGCTGAGGGATATCGTAACCCAAGCCCATGCCTCCCCGGCGAAGTGCGCCATCCCCTTTCAACCGACCGCCCGCCCGGGACGGCCCCATATCATGCCTTGACATTATCCGTATACCTCCCTATGATACCCGCACATTGTAGGAGTTTTACCCTGGGAAGGATTCTGCCTTGCATTTACGTGACATATCCAGTCCATCCACTGCGCGGCGTCATCGGGCATTCTAAGAAATGGCATCCCGAAGCACATATGGGTCGCCCGCACCTGAAACAGGTCTCTTCTCCCATGCCATCCATGGATTTTGATCTCCGTCAGCTCGAAATCTTTCGCAAGGTGGTCGACCTGAAGAGCTTTTCAAAGGCTGCTGAAGCGGTCTTCTTGGCCCAGGCATCCGTGAGCGAACGGATTACCAACCTGGAAAATGGAGTAGGGACAAAACTCCTGGACCGGCTGGGCCGGGAGGTGGTTCCCACCAGGGCCGGTGAAATCTTATACAAACATGCCGCCCTCCTTTTGGAGATGAAGCGAACCGCCTGCCTGGAGCTGGAAGGGTTTTTGGGGATTCGCCAGGGGGAGCTTGCAATGGGCGGAAGTACCATCCCCGGCGAATATATTCTTCCCGAAATCATCGGCCGTTTTGGAAAATCATACCCTCGGGTGTGCATCAGCCTGACCGTGGCCGACAGCCGGGAAATCGAACGGCGGGTGCTGGACGGCGCATTTGAACTGGGGATCGTGGGTTCCAGGAGCTCTGACAAACGGTTTGTACTCCACCCATTGTGGAAGGATGAACTGGTCCTGGCCGTACCCGCTGACCATCGCTGGGCTCAAAAAAAGAGCGTACCCCTGGAAACGATCTATGAGGAGCCCTTCATATTGAGGGAGCAGGGCTCTGGTACATTCAAAATGTTTCATCACTATCTTCAGGCAGCCGGATCAAAGGGAGTGGATGCCTTGAAGCAGGTGGCCCGCCTCGGCACCTCCACCGCTGTCAAGGAGGGCATAAAGGCCCGGGTGGGGGTGTCTGTCTTGTCTTCCAGGGCCGTGGATACGGAGGTTCAATGCGGCATACTCAAGGCCCTTACGGTGGACCGGATGCCCATGGTACGAAGCTTCTATCTGATTCGGGACAGGCGGAGGATCCCTTCCCCCCTGTGCCGGACCATGGTTGATTTTCTATTGGACTCGGTTACCGCCGACAGGAGTAAGCAATGAAAGAGGAGATCATCGATTACCGGGGGGACTGCTGAAAGGCCTACTTGGACGTAAGTTTATGTCTCAGGATAATGCCCCCGGGCCACACGCTCGAGTTCATCGTGGAGAAAGAAAAACTAAAAAACATCCGAAAAGTGGTCTCCCATAACCGGGGAAAGGTGATTTCGGAGGCCTCTGTGGACGGTGATGTCCAGTTCAAGGTGACAAAAATCGAGGACAACGGGGAGTCCCGATAACCATGCTCCGGGATCTTTTCAGGCCGATTTCCAAACGGCTGGAACACTACCGGCTGGACCGCCACGTCTCCAGCCTGCTCATCGCGGCCGTCATCGGGATTCTCAGCGGATACGGGGCGGTTTTGTTCCGGTTTGTGATTAAGAGCGCCCAGTACGGCTTTTATCACCATACCCAGGACTTCCTTACCTTTGCCCACCAATTGCCTCTCTACTATGTGTTGGGGATGCCCGCCTTAGGGGGGCTGATGGTGGGGATACTGGTTCGATTCGGGGCCAGAGAGGCCAAAGGGCACGGCGTTCCCGAGGTCATGGAGGCCATCTCCCTTCGCAGCGGCATGATCCGAAAGCGGGTGGCGGCCGTCAAGATCCTGGCATCCGCCATCTGTATCGGCTCCGGTGGATCCGTGGGTCGTGAAGGTCCCATTGTTCAGATCGGTTCTTCCATCGGATCCACCATCTCCCAGATACTGAAACTCCCCCGGCCCCAGCAAAAGACCATGGTGGGGTGCGGGGCCGCGGCCGGCATTGCCGCCACCTTCAATGCCCCCATTGCCGGCGTACTGTTTGCACTGGAGGTCCTGCTGGGGGACTTCGGGCTGGCCTCATTTTCTCCGGTGGTGCTGTCGTCCGTGATGGCCACCACCATCTCGAGGCACTACTTCGGGGATTTTCCCGCTTTTATTATTCCCCGCTACGAACTGGCCTCCCTGTGGGAGCTGGCCATTTACCCCTTTCTGGGCCTCTTGGCCGGGCTGGTGGCCATCCTGTTTGTGGTGGTGTTGTACAAATCCGAGGATCTGTTTGACGCCATCAAGATGCCGGAATGGCTGAAACCGGCCATGGGCGGTCTTTTCCTGGGCCTCATCCTCCTCCAATGGCCGGAGGTCTTCGGGGTGGGGTACGGCGCCATCAACCAGTCCTTATTAAACGAAATGACAGGGAGCCTCCTCCTTTCCCTGATATTCATCAAGATCGCGGCCACCTCCATTACCCTGGGCACGGGCGGTTCCGGGGGGATCTTCGCACCGTCCTTGTTTATCGGCGCCATGGCCGGCGGATTTTTCGGGTGGGTGGTCAACCTCCTCTTTCCGGCCATGACCGCCTCCCCCGCCGCCTACGCCATGGTGGGCATGGGCGCGGTGGTGGCGGGGACCACCCACGCCCCCATAACGGCCATCCTCATCTTATTTGAGATGACAGGCAACTATAAGATCATTCTCCCCATGATGATTACCTGCATCATCAGCACGGTCATCGCCTCATCACTCAAGACCGGCTCCATCTATACC
>JAIPDZ010000217.1 GCA_021737425.1 Deltaproteobacteria bacterium | reverse complement strand
GCGGGCCTGCACAATACCAAGGCCATGTTCGATTTCAGAATTGTATCAGGCCGACACCGGCCTCATCAAATTGTATGCTTGAACTCCTTTCAATAATCCCATATGCTCATGGGGAACACGCAAGATGGCAAACATAACTCGTCCCTCGCTGTGGAGGAGGCACCTCTGCCTTCAATACACATAATATCCGCCCTATTGGGTCCCATCCAAAAAAGAGGCATAAAGGGGCGTATGGTTGCCATGAAGTATTATTACATGTTTTGCCCTGACAGGGTTTGTTTTTATCATAGGGAGGGATCAAAGATGAAGAAAGGCCCCGGATCCACCGCATCACCCATACATGAGCCTGAATCCACCCCCATTACCGAAAAAGAGGTCGTTGAGGCTCAAAAGGCCTGGGGGGATGCCATTGTCTCCATGGGACGGGCGTATCAAAACGGAGAGGACTATAAGACATTGGCCGCCAGCACCGTGGACAGGCTCTATGATTATGATGCGGGGA
Organism: Deltaproteobacteria bacterium; assembly: GCA_021737425.1. Classification (GTDB taxonomy): domain Bacteria; phylum Desulfobacterota; class DSM-4660; order Desulfatiglandales; family Desulfatiglandaceae; genus JAIPDZ01. The sequence goes on along the minus strand of JAIPDZ010000217.1, from coordinate 7,276 downwards.
GGGTGCTATTCAAGCCCACCAAGGCCTCGGAAAAGCAGTTTCGGCTGACCAAAGAAGAGGCGCTATCCTACTTTGTCACCGGCATCATCCCCGAAGACCACGGGTTTGCGCTTCAACCCTGGACCAAGGTCCGGTTTGAAAACAGTGGCATAATCATTAATGGCGATTCCGCCATGGCCATGGGAAATTACTATTTTACGGATGCCCATACCGGCAAGGATGTGAAAGTGGAATTCACCTTCGGGTATCACAAAGATGAGACCGGGGGATTGCGCATCCATCTCCACCACTCGTCATTTCCGTATACTTCGGCCCGTTAATCCTTCCCCACCCCTGAGCCCATTCAAATGACGATGATCAGAAAGTAGTCGGCAGGCGATTTGAGGAAATACGACCCGTTTCCCTTAAAAGGCGTAAAATGAAATTTGGAGGTGTGGTACCGGGCTATTCCCTATAGACGAGATGGAGGATGAACTTTGGGACCTTTGGCCTGCATGAAATGTCAGTCTGAGAAAAAGCGACCCATACGAATAGACTTCCATCGATCCGTTTTGGAGAAAAATTCCTATTGATCCAGAGGGTCCAAAGGGAATAGAATATTGATCATGTGAAAAGGATGAGAGGGACTTATCAATCACTTTATGGAGGGAGGATTATCAATGAAAAGACGCTATTCACTTGTTTTGGGCATGGTCTTGGTCCCGTTTCTATTCGCAGGTGTTCACGCCGGTGAGGATGTCTCTCAGGTCTTGTTTGAGAATTATGAGGCGTGTAAACCGGTCCCCCTGCCATCGTCCCTTATACCGGATTTGAGTGTGGATCGGTCCTACCAGATCCAAAAGCAGTTGGTGTCCAAGTTTGTCCAGGATGGCGGGGTCATTGCGGGATATAAGGCCGGCCTCACCAGCCAACCGGCACAGCAGAAATTCAAGGCGCCCGGCCCGGTAACCGGTGTCCTGTTAAAAAATATGGAGATCACGGACCGTCAAGTGAAGGCCAAACCATTCACCAAAATGATGCTGGAGGTGGAAATCGGCTACCGCCTGAACAGGGACGTGGAAACGCCCACCACCCCTGAAGACGTCAAGCAGTTGGTGGATGTGGTCATGCCGGCCGTTGAAATCCCTGACCTTAATTTCGCCACCTTCAAGGGGCTCGCCTTTACGGACATCATTGCGGACAACGTGGGCGCCAGGGGCTTTATATTGGGCCCTCCCCAACCCGTGGACCAGGTGGACCCCAACGCGGTGACCGGCCGGTTGTTCATGAATGGAGAGGCCCTTGGGAAACCGGTTCCCGGACGGGCGGCCCTGGGGGACCAGTGGAAAGCCCTCTCCTGGTCAATAAACAATGTTCTCGAAAACGGAGGTGAGATCAAAAAGGGGATGGTGATCATCACCGGGTCCCTGGGCCGGATGTATCCCGGAAAACCGGGAAGCTACAAAGCCGTTTACACCGGTGGGCTGGACAACCTGGCGTTTACCGTCCAATAGCGCCACCGGAACCTTTCTTACGGAGACTGGATGACCCGGACATTTCGCTGCAAATGCCATCATGGCCGGGTCTTTTTTTTCCACGCGCGAGAGGCGATTTACCCGCCCTCCCCCGCCCAGGACTAAAGAAAAGACCGGGTATTGCCGATATAGGGCGCAGGACGATGCGAATTTGGGACACTTTCCCGCATGCATACGTCTTCATTGAAACAAAAGAGATTTTCCCTTCCGCGCCTTGGAGAACGATGTAATGAGGAGACCGGCATGCATGGTCGCAACCGAGTAAACGATCGTACCCCACTTGAATTTTACCGTAAACCGGATATTGCACTGAGGACAGCCGTTGCCTTGGACTTCCAAGACAAGAGAACCTCTCCTTCCTTGTTTTTTCTGATCGATCTGACAGTGCTCCTGGTTACGTGTCTGCTTTTTATCTATGTTTTCTCCCCACTGGGCAAATAACCCGGTCTAATTGATGGCAAAACCCGGAGAGCATGGCGATGCCGGAGGGTGTTGGCCAAAATGCCGACCCGTATCTGCCGAATGGCTCGCCAAACCAGACAGGGAGGGATATAGCCGCGCAATCCCGGGAAAAAAGGGCGGGACGAAGAGATCTGCATATTGTATTTATTTGTACAATAAGTAGCCCGCATTAAAGGGATCCGCAGGTGTGGCGCCACATCATCCGGAAAATGAAGGTCGCAAAAGGATCTCAATAATGCTATCATTAAGGGTTATGTCGAACCCCATTAAAAGAATCCTATCCGGCGGTCAGAGCGGGGCGGATCGTGCGGCCCTGGATGCGGCCAAGGATTACGGCGTTCCCCACGGCGGATGGATCCCCAAAGGCCGGCGGACGGAAAGCGGCGACCTTTCCGAGCGGTATTGCCTGCGAGAAACCAACAACATCGGCTACCCGCAAAGTACCCGGCTCAATATCCTGGAATCGGACGGAACCGTGATATTCTCCCACGGTGAACCGGCCGGCCGCTCCGCTCTCACCCAGGAGTTGGCGAGAAGCAGTTCAAGGCCCTGTCTCCATATGGACTTAAGTGAGATCGACACCTATAAGGCGGTGGGGATCATAAGAGACTGGATTGATGTCAAAGGCATAGAGGTCCTGAATATAACCGGCCCGACGGAAAATGAGGATCCCTACATTTACGACGCGGTCAAGGGGGTCATCAGATCCGTCTTATCCCCGCCGCCGGAGCAGTTTCCCCGGCCTTTTCCCAGGACCGTCGAAGCGGCGGTGGACCAACTCATCCAATGGCTGAGCCTCAAAGAGAAGACCCGTATCGCCAACATGACCAAAACCCAACTAACCGGCCTGCCGCCCACGGTGGGGCCGTACGTCAGAGACCATTTCGGCCTGGGCAGGGACAATGCAGAACTGATGGCGTCCTGCCGCGCCATTTCAGGGGAAACAGTCCTTTCCGAACAGAGCGCCCAGATGGTGATCATAGCGGCGTTGTGGAAGGAATTGCGACACACGCACGGCCTGAGGAGACTCAAGTAACAAGATCTTTCGCAGGGGTCCCCCCCTGGCCCCGATGGAACCCTGAGGCAAGGCCCGGCAGGCTGAGAATCCCGCGGGCGAATCCATGGAAACCAGGGGATGGAAAAGTCCGACGGAGGCTCCAGGGAAACCATCAATACCGAACTCGGATCTTGAAATTGTACAATATTATACAACAAAGCCCTCTGATCAGGCCTTAAAATGAAACTTGAAATGGAAAACCGCCTTTTGGAATCCACGCAATGACCCGCCACCACGCATCCCGGTTTTCATACGGTTCCATCATCGTCCTGGCCTGTTTTCTGATACAGGGGATCGGCGTGGGCAGTTTTGTGGCCTATGGGGTCTTTTTCAAGCCCCTGGTGGTTGAGTTCGGCTGGTCCCGGGCCACCATTTCCGGGGCCTCCTCCGTAGCCTTCCTCCTCATGGGGTTTCTGGGGATCCTGGCCGGGAACCTCAATGATCGATTCGGCCCCCGTATGATTATGACGGTGACCGGCGTCTTCTTCGGGTGCAGCTACCTACTTCTCTCCCAACTCCATACGGCATGGCAACTGTACCTCTTTTACGGTCTGGTGGCCGGCATCGGGCTCAGCAGCATCGATGTCATTCCCCTGACCACCACGGCGCGCTGGTTTATGTCCCGTCGGGGTCTGATGACCGGGCTGGTCAAGGTGGGAACCGGTGCAGGCCAACTGACCATACCCCTGGTGGCCGGTCTGTGTATCACCACATTGGGCTGGCGCCATGCCTATGTGATCATGGGCATGATCGTCCTGGTCTTCATCATCGGCTCAGGCCAGCTGCTGCGCCGCGATCCCGGCCAGATGGGGCGGTTTCCGGATGGGCGCACCACCCCCCCGACCGGCGCGCCGCACGAACAGGAGACCGGTCTCACCGTTTCGGAGGCCCTCCGCACCGCACCGTTCTGGATGCTCTGCACCCTGAATCTCCTGGCCGTATCCTCTATGCTCATTATCCTGGTCCACATTGTCCCCCATGCCACGGATATGGGCATTGAGACGGTCAAGGCGGCCGGCGTCTTATCCACCATCGGCGGGGTGAGCATGCTGGGCAGGCTGACCGTAGGCCTCGCCATCGACAGGATCGGCACCAAACGATGCATGATCATCTGCCTTACCCTTTTGATTCTGAGTTTCCTGTGGCTGAATATGGCCGAGGGGGTGTGGATGCTGTACGTTTTCGCGACCGTTTACGGCATTTCCCATGGGGGCATATTTACGGTTATTTCGCCTTTGGTGGCCGACCTATTCGGTATTCGCTCCCACGGGGCGTTTTTCGGCATTGTCGCCTTCAGCGGCACCGTGGGCGGGGCCATTGGTCCGGTACTGGCCGGCCATGTGTTTGATGTGACCCGAAGTTACCATTTGATCTTTCTGATCCTGGTGGGACTGGCCTGTGTAAGCCTCCTCCTCACCCTGTTCTTGAAACCGGCCATTGCCCAAAAATAGGAACAGTTTAGGCCTCTGAAACGGGGTTAGAGGCCATGAGGGGGTCTTTATTTCAAAATGCTACGTTAATATCAAAAATGCAAAGAACGCCATATGAGCGTACCAGAGGCATGATTTTATCTTTTCACCGTTTACTCGCTTTGCTTCTTCCCCCGCTCTTTGAGCGGGGGGCACCTGTCCTCTTCTACTTCCCCTTGGCATGGGTGGCCCGCATGAGCCTGGCGGTCTCCTGGATCTTGCCCAGGTCCTCCGCCATGGCGGCCCAGCCGTACCAGTAGGCATAGTCCGGGTTGATATGGAAAAAGCCCTGGAAGGTACGCATGCGGTGCTTGAGGTACATCTTCAACAGGATCTGGTCAATGTGGGATAGCTTGTTGAGATCACCGCCCCCGGTCCGCATGAAAAAGAGCAGATTGGGATAGTTGTAGGGATAGCTCTCCGGTTTGGGAATGATGCCCTCCTGATACAGACCGGCCACTATCTCAATACCCTGGGCCATCAACCGATCCGCCTGACGCAGCATGTCGTCCCCCATACGCAACTGGTGTTGGGCATAGGCCTTGGAATGACACTGCGAACAGGTCTGGAGCATCTTGTCCCGTTCGGTCTGCCAGGCCTCCTGGGTCAACCGGGCCAAATCCAGCGTTTTCACCGCATCCAGCAGGGCCGTCGGTTCGCCGGTCTTTGGATGGAGCACGCCCAGGGCCTTTAAAATGGTGATGCGATCCTGTTTCCACTGGGCATCTTCCGGAAAGGGGAGCCGAACCCCGAGAAAGCCCCAGGCCGTGTGATTGTTGTGGGAGCCGTCGGGCATGTGGCAGGTCTGGCATTTGGGGGCATTGGCCCCTTCCGGCAGATCTTTTGCTTGTTTGACCAGGGTCCGGGTGCCGTGTTTGGAACTGCTCCACATCTCCCACTGGGGATGGTCAAACCCCATATGGCACTGCTGGCAGGCCCGCGGATTGAGGGCCTCCCTCTTGGAAAAGGCATGCCGGGTATGGCATTCGTCGCAGGAGTTGTTCTGGTATCGGTATCCCAGTTCCAACTGCTTCTCTTTCTGGGCCTTGCTTTTCACCCCCATATTGTGGCATCCCCCGCATCCCCTGCTCCCTTCGATCAGTTCGTCGGGCTCCAGATGGGTGACGGGCATGGCCATCATGGAGGACCAGCCCAAATTGTGCTTCCCCTTGACGAATTGACTGAACTGCTCTTCGTGGCACTCGGCACATAGCTTTTCATCGGGAAGTTCAGCCAGCTTGTGGTCCTGGGCCGTCATATGTTTTTCTCCGTGGCACATGGCGCACCCCACATCCTCCCCGCTGTGTTTGCTGGCCCGCCAGTCCGCCACCTGGCCCGGGGAAACCTTCTGGTGACAGGCGATGCAGGCATCTTCACCGGTCTCAGCCGCCCTGCCGGTTGCGGACAGGGCCAGTAGTAGACATGCCCCCGCCAAAATCCACCCATACCTGAAATGTTCCATGATGCACCTCCGTCAAAGGGTTGAAGGAGAAATGATATCACCAAAAAATGTGACATGAAGCATAAGGGATGTCAACTGATTTGGGGGAAAATTCCGTAACGTGCTTCTTATGCGGTCAACACCGCACAGGGGGTCCCTCACCTCATTGAAGCACTCTGCGGCGAGCTCCAGGGAATGGGCTCGCCTTGTTAAACCCTTCACAGGAGGGCCGCAAAGCGGCGTTTAACAGGGCTCGCGCTGAGCATTTTCACCAATGGGAACCTTAAGCACCCACAGCGAAATGGATCCGGCCCAAACTAACAAAGGACACATGGATCACATCTCCGGGCTCCACAAAGAAAAACTTGACCACCCGCTCCTGAACCTCATAGGCCGCATCCATACCAAGCTCCCCAAAAGCGGCACAAAGGGAAGATATAGGCCGATTCTCCTGGTTTGCCTTGAGCAGCGCATCCACCCATCGCTGTTTTATTTTGTCCGGGTTGTCCAAAAGGGCGCCTCCTTAATTAATGTCCCCCCATTACATCTTTACATATTTTCAGTGCCATACCCCCTTTTACCGTCTGCCTTTCGAGGGTCCATCCCGGGAACCCCCAAGTTTCTGCCTTGGAATTTCCACTACGGCACCCAGCCCCCCATCCAGAAATTCATTGCCCCAAGCCGCCTTGAAACGTTGGCGTGCCCGCAATCCGGTGCAGTGACTGGGTGCAACGGTCTTGACGCCCAGCGCCTTCATCTCCTCAAATTAGAAAATCACAAATTCAGTCAAAAGTGTACAAAATTCCTACTATCCGTTTCGAAGATCAACGGCTAACATCCTTTTCAGGCTTGCTGATGTTTCTACCATCTCCAGAGCCCTTCCTGGTAGAGACCGCCAATGCCTTGAGTCGAGTGCCTTTTCGAAAGGCCGTTGTTGAGTTGATATCTTTCATCCAGTCCTCCGAAGATATACAGGTCATTCAGATTGACAAACGCCTTTTCGATGATGCCTGGCCTTTGTATTCCGATCGGTTTGACAAGGAGTGGAGTTTTACGGACTGTGCAAGTTTTGTGGTAATGACAGAAATGGGTCTGAGGGAAGCGTTCACGTCAGACCACCATTTCGAACAGTCTGCCTTCGATATCTTGATGGGACTTTAACATTGGAGAAGCACCTATGGCCCCGGGCCTTACGGCTTGACAATACTTAGCTTTCGCATGCGGGCGCGCAACGTGCTGCGGTTGAGCCCAAGGATCTCGGCGGCCCCGTTTTTCCCGCTGACCTTCCATTGGGTTTGATTGAGAACCCGCACGATATGTTCGCGTTCAACCG